>JBFJHN010000271.1:0-4914 GCA_041613275.1 Candidatus Krumholzibacteriia bacterium
CAGCTCGAGCGGGACGGTAATTCCGTAATCTTCGACGTCGTGGGAGCGGGCCAGCGTCTCTTCCACCACGTCGGCCGTGCGGATCACGTTGTCGACCTCGTCGACTCGGAGCGTGACCTGGCTCAGCTCGGGCGGAACGCCGTTCGGGGCGACGTCCGCAGCGGTGCCCCCGGCTTCGCTGCGCACGTAGAAAGCGTCCACCGTCGTGCCGTCGATGGCTTTGAAGTAGAAGCGCGCCAGGCCCGGATCGCCGCCGTAGTGGAACACGCCGAACAGCGCGCCATACGTGGCGTTCTGCGTCGACGTGTAGATGCTGGCCCACCAGGGCCCGCCGATCTCCTGGTCGCGAATGCTCCGTCCACCCAAGCCGGATACGAAGACGAAGCTGCGGCCCTCGTCGTCCAGCGTCGTCGCGGGGTCGTCCGAACGGATGGTCAACGTGTCCGAGGAATCTGCGACCGTTTGGTTCGTCATGCTGCTCAGGAGATGGGTGCGGCTGTAGGTATGTGAATGACCGGTGGCGATGATGGCACCGCCCCGGCGTGACTCTTCGTAGACGCCCCAGCCGGTATCGTCGTCCTTTCCACCCACCTGCATGAGTCGCATGTTGCGATGCCAGCTGCTCACACGCCAGCGCGTCGTCGCTTGCGAGAGGATGTCACGAAGATAGACGTCGTGGTCGCTGCCTTCCGTGCCGGGGCCGGTCAGCACGAACAGCATGCCTTGGTACACGAGCGAAGACTTCACCCCCAGGTCGCCGTCCCATGAAATCCCAAGGCGCGTGAGTCGCGCTTCGAGGAACTCCTGATAGCCACCGGGCCCGCGAAACATGAGCTTGTCGTGATTGCCGATGCTGGCGAAATAGGGGAAGTCGACTCCGAACCACAGGTTCAGGCTGTCTTCCCAAGCCGCGGGGTTGTCCTCGTAGTCGAAATCGCCGGAGTGCACGACGGCATCGGCGCCCTCGGCAATGATGAGTTCGGCCACGGCCCGGGCGTCGGGCTCGAGACTTTGATCGCCGATGAACGCCACGGTGAAGTGGGGCGGCGGCTCCGCGACACAGAGGGGCGCCCAGACGAGGATCCAGACCGCGAGAAGCTGGGCGCGTCCTCTCATGTGAGCAGGTCTCCGGTGTGGAAAGCCGCGCACCGTGCCGTGCGGCGAACATTCCGTACGGTCGATGCGGCGGAACTCTACACCAACGCGCGCCTGCAGTCCGGCCTCGAATGCTTCCGGATGCCGTTCATCACGGAGTGTGAGGACGTGCGCATGTGTGGAGTCGCTATGCGTGCAGCCGAGTCGGTGTGGGGCAAAACGCCCCGCGGGCGCAACCCCGGCAGAGTGCTTGCAGCGCAATCGGGCAGCACGCGTTCGGAACGCAGGAGCGCTTACGAGCCCCGGCGTTCTTCACGCCTGGGTGCCTTCCAGCTCATGGCGCGGTCTGAGCGCGGCGCACGCTCCCAACGCCTCAACATCGAGCCCGGCGAGGCAGGACATGCAAACTCCCGAGAAACCGGCAGAGCCCGACGCGCGGCACGCGAGACGCGTGTCGCGGCGCCCGCACATCGTGCGCGTGCGTCCCGAGGACCCGGATCTCACGACTGCGCTCGAGCGCAACCTCGCGTCCGGTGACCTGTCGCAGGCGGAGGCTCAGGCGTTGCGCCGCAGACCCACCCAGTGGACGTCTGAGGGTACGGCGCGCAAGCTCGCGGTCTTCGTCACCCATGGGATGGGGCAGCAGCTGCCGTTCGAGAGCGCGGCAACGGTGGCTGAGGGTCTCATCGAGCACAACCCCCAGTTCGCCGGCCAGCTGGTTCCATTGACCGCGTGCAACACGAGCGGCGAAAGCGGCCGGCGCCAGCATCTGGCGTTTCACGCCCGAGACGCGCGCGGCGAAGCCGTCGAGATCCACGTGCACGAAGGCTATTGGGCGCCGCTCACCGAAGGTCGCGTGCACACGCGCGACGTGCTGCGGTTCCTTTACTCGGGTGCGATCAACTCGCTGCGTGCATGGCGCTTCACGCGCTACATGTTCGGCCGCACCGTGGACTGCAGGATGTCGCTCTCCGGACACCTGCGGCTGCTGACGACGACGCTCATCCTCAGCTTCTTCGTGCTCTTGAACTTCGTCGTGGCATGCACGCTCGTGGGGCTGTTCCTGCGCGACGGCTTGGGCCTGCAGGCGGTCTCCTGGCCGGGGGATGCGCTCGTCGACGTCATGAACTGCATCATGGCCGTGTACCTGGCGATCACGGCGGCGTTCATGGCTTCGATCGCCTTGCCCGTGGCGGTGAAGAAACGCCTCCGCCGCACCGGATGGTGGCAACGGCCACGCGTACGCGGGCTCTGGAGGCAGACCACTCACCTGGCACAGGCAGGCGCGTGGCTGTGGTACGGGTCGACGCTCGGATGCCTGGGGCTCGTGCTGGCCGCGATCGTTGCGGCGCAGCGCGATCCTCAGACCTTCCAGAGCTGGGCGGTTGCAGTGGGCCCGTGGCCGGTTCGTGTCACGGCACCGTTCTGGCTCCTGCTCTTCGTGGCTTTCGGCGTCATGCGTCGCAAGCTCGTGCAGTTCATGGGAGATGTCGCCGCCTACGTGTCTCCGCACGTCCTCGACCGATTCATGAACATTCGCTCGGACATCAAGAAATGGGTATTCGATGCGGCGCGGCACGTGTACGAGCGCCGTCGCCCGGATGGAAGCTTCGAGTACGACGGCGTCGTACTCGTGGGGCACTCGCTGGGTTCGGTCGTGATGTACGACACGCTGAACGCGCTGCTGAACGACGATCTCGGTCGCGGCCGCTCCTTGCGCGTGGCGGAGCGCACGCTGCAGCTGGTGACCTTCGGCAGCCCGCTCGACAAGACCGCGTTCATCTTTTCGCGCCACCGGCAGCCGTTCGCCGAGACACGCGGCCTGATGGCGGCGGCCGTGCAGCCGCTGATCGGCGGTTACGAACACTGGCGGCGCGTCCCATGGGTGAACGTGTACGCGCCGCGGGATCTCGTGTGCGACGCGCTGTGCTTCTACGACGATCCGCAAGCGGCGGGATACGAAGAGGGTCACGTTCGCAACGTGGTGGACTGTGATGCAGCCGTGCCGCTTGCGGCACACGTCGAGTACTGGCAGAACTCCTGCATCTACGAGCACATCTGGCAGGGTCTGGGAGCGCGCGTGCCGGCGACGCGTGTCGCAGCCGCCGGTCGTCGGGCGGGTGAGAGTACGGCGCGAGATGTCACGGGCCCCCGCGCGCAGGCGAGGACCCGTGAACACCACTAGGTAGGATTGCTTCCGGACGCGCCTACTTCTTCTTTTTGACGCGCTTCATCTCCGACGTCGCCTGCATCTCGCCTTGCGGAGTCGACATCGTGATCTTCTCGACGTACGTGTCGTCGCCGATTCGCTCCATCACGCGCGTTTGCTTGCCCATCGCTCCATCCCAGACCATCTTCGTGGTCTTGCCCTCGCGCGTTCCCTTTCCGTTCGAGATGGTGCGCCAGCTGTCGAACCAAACGCCCTTGATGCTGCCGTCCTGCGATACGGTCAATGCACCTTTGCCAGTGAACGTTCCCATGTCCGACTCGTTCTTGTAGTCGATGAGCACGAACTGGCCCCCGACCCCCATCTCGTACTTGACCCATTCCTTGACCGTACCCATGGGTGTCTCGTTCGTGCCCTGCCACTCGCCGATGAGCCAGCCGAAGTGCGAGTCGTCCAGAGGCGGAGGCGGCGCCATGTCCTGGGCCCCAGCGCCCAGCGCCACGCTCAACAGAAGCACCGTCACGATCACGCGTTTCATGGAAACCCCCCGTGTTTGGAATCGGCACATCTAAACACCCGTGGCACGGTAGGTCAATGGAGCATGCGAGGGGCGGCGTGCCTCCGGCCACCGGTGTGCCAGGCGAGTTTCGGGGTCACACCCTGTGGCGGGAACTGCTAACGTAGGGGCGAATCCAGGTGAGTCATCTCGTTCCGGGATTGCTGCCGCGTCCGAGTCTCTCCTCGAGGACGCGCCGGGAGGTTCGATGACAGCACGGACTGGGGTTCGACGTATGGCGCGCTGGAGCACGGCAGGCGGCGCGCCGGGCTCTGCGACGTGGCTCGCCGTCGTGCTCGTGCTCCTCCCGGTGGCCATGCCGTGCGCACAGCCCGCCCCCGCGGACACGACGACGTCGTCGGTCGCACCTGCCGAGCCGGGAACGCGCGCCGCGCGCTTGCGCGAGCGTCGCGAGGACAAGCAAGACCAGCTGCGTCCCTACAGCGCCGGCAGGCTCGAACGCTTCTTGTTGTCCATCGACAAGGCCGAAGCTCCCAGCATCCTCGATCTGCACTACGCGGGCTTCTATCCCCGCATCGGTCGACTCAGCCGCAACGCGGGAGTGAGCGCCGGCGTACGCTATTGGTATCCCGAGATCGGTGGCACGCAGCTCGACGTGCACGGCTCGGCGTTCGTGTCGTGGCGCGCATATCAGCTGTACGACATCCAGGTGGGCATCCTGCCACACCGCGAGCACCAGCTGCCGCTGCGTTCGTGGCGTGGGGATGACGTCTACGAGCTGGGCGACGTCGACCGCACTGGTTTTCGTCGTCTACGCGTGTACGCGTCGCTGCGCTATCGCAAGCGGCCGGAGGAAACGTTCTTCGGTCTCGGACCGGAGTCGGACCGTGCGGATCGCACGAACTATCTCTTCGAGGACGCGACCTACGACTTTGTCGTCGGCTACCAGCTGGCGCATTGGTTGTCGCTCTCCATGCACACCGGCTATCGGACTTTCTCCGTCCGATCGGGTGAGGACGAAGACTTCCCGTCCATTAGGCCAAGATTCAACGAGTCCACCGCGCCCGGTCTCGATCAGCAGCCCGACTACCTGCATCTGACGCCTCAGCTGTTCATCGATTTTCGCGACGAGCCG
>JBFJHN010000272.1:0-4907 GCA_041613275.1 Candidatus Krumholzibacteriia bacterium
GATCTATCGCGGCGGCCGCCGCTCCCAGTTCGGCTTCCCACAGCCGACCGCTTTGCCACGCTCGCTCGCCACCACGGTCATTCCGACGCTCGGCGTCCTCGACGCGCCCCCGCTCGTCGTGCCCGAGGGCTCGATGGTGAGCGCGCAGAACGTGTGGGTGCGCGAAGGCGCGTGGGAGCCGCGCTACCGGCTCGCGCAAGTCGGCACGAACACCCCGTTCGCCGACACGCCGGTCGGCGCCTTCCGTTACGCCGACGTCGAAGGCTCCGTCTACGATCTCGCTGCCTCGGCGGGCACGCTCGCCTATCTCGACGGCACGACCTGGACCGCGCTCACCTACACGAGCGCCGTCTCCAGCCTGCCGTTCAGCGGCGGAGCGCGCGATCTCATGTTCGCCGCCACCGTCTATCTCGAACGCCAAGACGCCAACGTGCTCGCCGTCACCAACGGGGTCGAGCCCGTCATGATCTGGGCCGGCCCGTCGAACGGCACCGCCTACTCGACGCTGACCGCCGCGCCGATCTGCAAGGATCTCGCGACCTTCGACAACCGCCTCATCTGCTGGAACGTCGGCGATCTCTCGACCGACTCGCGGCTCGTCCAGCGCGTCATCTGGCCGGTACGCGGCGACATCGAGGACTGGACGGGGATCGGTTCGGGCTACGAGGACTTGCTCGACATGCGGGGCGAGGGCACCCGTGTCTTCGCCGAAGAGGACGAGATCATCCTGTTCAGCGCCGAAGAGATCTGGCGCGGGCGCAAGGTCGGGCTGCCGTTCGTCTTCCAGTTTGCGCCGCTCAATCGCGAGCTGGGGCTGCCGTATCCGCGCGCCGCCCTGCAAACCGACGCCGGCATCTTCTGGCTCGGTCGCGACTTCCTCGTGCGTCGGCTCGTCGGCGGCGCGATCGACGAACGCGTCGGCCTCGCCATTCAGCGCGACCTCCGACGCCGCCTCCAGTCGCCCGAACTCGCCTTCTTCACCTGGAGCGCCGCGCTCCGTCAACTGACCCTCTACTACAGCACGACGCAGGGCACGCATCCGACGCGCGCCTGGACGCTGCACATCGACACCGGCCAATGGACGCCGCACACGTTCGCCCAGACGCTCGTCATCGGCACCGCCTATCCCGAGACGACGTCCAGCGCAACGACCTGGGGCGGGCTCTCGGGCACTGTGGCCGCGCAGACGCTCACCTTCAACGAGATGGCGGGCGCCGGCACGGGCTTCCCGCTTGCGGACGGTGTGCTGTCGAGCGCCGGCACCGCCTACGTCGCATCGGCGAGCGCCAGCTCGGATGACGGCCAAGCGGTCCTGTCAGAATGGCAGGTGCCCGTCTTGACAGGAGAGCGCGCGCGCGTTAAGTTTATGCATGTCGTTCGACTCGAAGCCGAAGGCGTTGCGGGCTCGCAGCTTAGCGTGGCCGTGACGCCGGACTTTGGCCGGACGATCGGCACCGAAACGTCGGTGACGCTCGATGCGACCGCCTCGACGGTGTCGCAGTACCCGCTGCGCCCCAACGGCAGCGGCAACCATCTCGCGCTCCGCTTCCAGTCGTCCAGCGCCTCGACGTGGCGTGTGGCTGGCGTGAGCGTGGAAGCGCGCGTGCGTGGGGCGACGAGCTGATGGCGACCATCCGTGACCTCCACGCCCTCCGACTCGGCCCGCCGCCCTCGTCGGGCAATCGCGCACTCGACACCTACCTGCGCGATCTCACCGACGCCGTCAATGCGCTGCCCGCCCTCTCCGTCTTCTCCTACAACACGCCCGAATCCAACGTCACCGCCAGCGCGCCCACGCTCGGCTTCAACCTCGCGAGCGGCCACACCCAGGTCTGGCTCAAGGCGAGCGGCGACGGCAACACCGGCTGGGTCAGCGTTGCTACGGCGTAGCACGAACTGGATCGTCGTCCACTGCGCGGCGACCCGCCCGAGCCAAGACATCGGCCGCGCCGAAATCGACAAGTGGCACAAGGCACGCGGCTGGTCGGGCATCGGCTACCACTACGTCATCCGGCGCGACGGCTCCGTTGAGGTCGGGCGGCCCGTCGCCGAGATCGGTGCGCACGTCGAAGGCCACAACAGCGATTCCGTCGGCGTCTGTCTCGTCGGTGGGCTCGACCGCGACGGCCAACCCGCGCCCGAGTACACCGCCGCCCAGTGGTCGTCGCTCCACGGGCTGCTCGTCGGCCTGCACGCCCACTACCCGGCCGCCGCCATCGTCGGCCACCGCGACTTTCCCGGCGTCACGAAAGCGTGTCCATCGTTCGATGTCAGCGCATGGCTCATCGACAAGGAGGGATTATCCGCACCGTCGCCTACGACCTAGAAACGACCGACCTCAAGGGCCTGATGGGCCGCTTGCTCTGTGCGTCGTTCTGCATCATCACGTCAGCCGATCCCGCCGAGATCGGCACCGTCACTACCTTCCGCTGCGACACCAAGCCGTGGCGCTCGCGCGACCCCATCGACGACTCGAAACTCGCCATCGCCGTCCGTGACTACCTCGACGGCTTCCACTGTATCGTCGGCTGGAACAGCAAGCTCTTTGACGCGCCCTTCCTGAACGCCCGCCTCGTGCAGGCCGGCCACCAAGAGCTGCGCCCGCAGATGCACCTCGACCTGATGTGGTACGCGGGCGGCAGCAGCATGCGGGTCGGCTCGAAGAAGCTCGACAACGTCCAGAAGTTCCTGCGACTCGGCGAAGAGAAGACCGACATCGATTGGGATGACTGGAAACGCGCGGCGCTCGGCAACAAGGACGCCATGAACAACGTCGTCGCGCACTGCGAGCAGGACGTCCTCGTGCTGCGCGATGCGTACTGGCGCATGATCGGGCTCGTCCGCAACATCCACAAATGACCGTCCTCATCACCGGCGGGGCGGGCTTCATCGGCTCGCATCTCGCCCACGCGCTCACGTCGCCCGCCGAGACCGTGCTCGTGCTCGACGACCTCTCAGGCGGCTACCGTACGAACGTCCCGCAGGAGGCGACGCTCATCGTCGGCGACTGTGCCGACGCCGACCTCGTCAACGATCTCTTCGCGACGCACCGTCCCGACGTCGTCTACCATCTGGCCGCGTACGCCGCCGAAGGGCTCTCGCCGTTCATCCGCCGCTACAACTACCGCAACAACCTCGAAGCGTCCGCGACCCTCATCAACGCCGCCATCAACTACGACGTCCAGCACTTCGTCTTCACGTCGAGCATGGCGGTCTATGGCGCGCAGCCCGTGCCGTTCCGCGAGGACATGCCGTTCGCGCCCGTCGATCCGTACGGCATCGCGAAGGCCGCCGTCGAGCAGGACTTGGCGGTCGCCGCCGCCATCCACGGCCTCCCCTACACGATCTTCCGGCCGCACAACGTCTACGGCCCGCACCAGAACATCGCCGATGCCTACCGCAACGTCGTCGGCATCTTCATGAACCAGGCGATGCAGGGCGAGCCGCTCACGATCTTCGGCGACGGCCACCAAACGCGCGCCTTCAGCTACATCAGCGACATTCTCAATCCGCTGCTGCAAGCGCCCGATCTCGCCGTCGCACGCAATCGGACGTTCAACCTCGGCGGACGCACCCCGTATCGCATTCGCGATCTCGCCGCCGCCGTCCTCGACTGTGTCGGCGACGGGCTGATCGTCCACGAGCCCCCACGGCATGAAGTCAAGGACGCATGGTGCGACCACACGGCGCTCGACACCGCGTTCGGTCCGCAGCCTGAGACGCCGCTTCCCGAGGGGCTCGCGCGCATGTGGGACTGGGCCACGCATCTCGGCCCGCAGCCGACGCCGCCGTTCGCCGCCATCGAAATCGCCCACGAACTGCCGCCCAAGTGGCGCACGCTATGCCCGTCGCTCTCGGTATCCTGACGCGCGGCCGTCCAGCCGACGCCATCGCCTGCGCACAGAGCGCCGTCGACTGCGCGGCCATCGCGTCCTCGACCCCGCTGCCCGTCTACATCCTCGTCGACGATGATCGCGCCGCCTTCGAGCGGATCGCCGTGCGCCTCGCCGCCCAGCCGCACATCAAGGTCGGCCTGCTACCGCTGCGCCACTACTATGTGCGCGGCATGAACGCACTGTTCGCGTGGATGGCCGACGACGGCGTCGATCATTTCGTCGTCTCGAACGACGACGTGACGTTCGTGCGGGCCGCGTGGGATCGACTCGCGCTCCAGCACTATCAGGACGCGTGCGGCGATTGGGGCGTGCTGGAGCTTGCCGGTCCCGAGCTGTGCGCTCACTACCTGTCGCGGGTCGCCTTCTTCGTCGAGCACTTCGACGGTCAGATCGCCGAACCCGCCTACACTTTCTACTGTTCGGACACCGAGTTGCGCGAACGCTGTCGCGCGCTCGGTGCCTACCACGTCTGGACCGACCAGCCGATCTTGCGCCACAACGTCAAGGACGACGGTGTGCGCAGCGAGGTCATGTACTGGATGCCGCGTGACCGCGCCCAGTACGCGCGCCGCTGGCAGCCCGGCTGGCACCGCGAGGTATGGCAATGATCTGGCCGCACGACGTCCTGCGCGACCGCTACGAGAGCGCACACTTCGAGTCGACCGCCTACGCCAAGGAAGGCATCACGCAGCCGTGGGTGCAGTTGCTCCTGTACGCGCTCGTCCGCTCGCTCGGCGCCACGCACGTTCTCGAACTCGGCTGCTTTCGTGGCGTCACAACCGCGTGGCTCGCGCTCGCCGTTGAAGCCAACGGTGGCGGCACGGTGGTCGCACTCGATCGTGAAGCCGTTGATGTCGCGCGCGGCAAGACGCTGTTGCGCGACGTCGCCGACGCGCTCCCCCGCACGCAGGTCGTGTGGGAACTCGGCGATACGCGCGCCTACCTGCGCACCGCGACCCTGCAACCGTTCACGTTCGTCTTCCTTGATGACGACAAGCAGGCGGTGGCCGA
>JBFJHN010000273.1:0-4902 GCA_041613275.1 Candidatus Krumholzibacteriia bacterium
CCTCGTACATGGCGGCGTCGCCCGACGGTTCGCGCCCGGGCGTCTTCTACGTCAACACGCGCAACTGGGAGAACCGCACCAAGGAGGGCGCGGAGTCGCTGTACATGCACGAGGCCGTGCCCGGCCATCACTTCCAGATCTCGTTCCAGCGCGAGCTGGACGAGCTGCCGCGCTTCCGCCGCTTCGGCGGCTACACGGCCTACTCCGAAGGCTGGGGCCTGTACGCCGAGACCCTGGGCCGCGAGATGGACATGTACAGCGATCCGTACCAGTACCTCGGCGCGCTCGGCTCCGAGCTCTTCCGCGCCCGCCGTCTGGTCGTCGACACCGGGCTGCACGTCAAGGGTTGGACGCGCGAGCAGGCCATCGAGTACATGAACGGCAACGTCGCCGAGGTCGAGCGCTACATGGCCATCCCGGGGCAGGCGCTGGCCTACAAGATGGGACAGCTCAAGATCAGCGAGCTGAGGCAGCGCGCGCAGCAGAAGCTGGGCGACGGTTTCGACGTGCGCGCGTTCCACCACGAGGTGCTGCGCGACGGCGCGCTGCCCTTGGACGTCCTCGAAGCCAAGATCGAGCGCTGGGTCGACGCCGAGCGCGCGGCCATGTCGTCGCGCTGAACGTCGGCCTCGCGCAGAGCGTCCGGCGGCGTCACGTGGAGCGTCCGGCACGTTGCGCGACGGTCAGGCGATCCCGAGATCGTCGCGCAGCGTGTCGGCGCGCTTGCGGATGGCACGCGCCTCGTCGCGCTCGAGCCGCTTGGCGTTGCGCACGGCGAACGTCATGCGGCGGTTGCTCTCGAAGCGCTTCTGGTGTCGCAGCAGGAAATCCCAGTAGAAGACGTTGAACGGGCAAGCGTCGTCGCCGGTGCGCTTCTTCGGGTCGTAGCGGCAGCCGTCGCAATAGTTCGACATGCGCCGGATGTAGTTGGCGCTGCCCGCGTACGGCTTCGTCCCAACGACGCCGCCGTCGGCATGCTGCGACATGCCGACGACGTTGGGTGCCGTCACCCACTCGATGCCGTCGACGTACATGCCGAGGAACCACGCGTGCACCGCGCCGGGATGCACGCCGGCGACGAGCGCGAAGTTGCCGATCACCATGAGACGCGGGATGTGGTGCCCCCACCCGTGCTCGACCACCTCGCCCACACAGTGCGCCATGCAGCGCATGTCGGTCTCGCCCGTCCAGTAGAAGTCCGGCAGCGATCCCTGGTGCTGCAGGGCGTTGCGCTGCGCGTAGTCGGAGCCCTCGCGGTAGTAGACGCCGCGGATGAACTCGCGCCAGCCGAGAATCTGACGCACGAAGCCTTCCACCGCGTTGAGCGGTGCAGCGCCTGCACGGTACGCCTCGACCGCGCGCTCGATGCACGCGTGCGGCCGCAGCAGCTTGAGGTTGAGCGGCGCCGACAAACGCGAGTGATACAGCACCGGCTCGCCCGCCCACATGGCGTCCTCGTAGGTGCCGAAGCGCGGCAGGCGCTCGGCGATGAAGTCGTCCAGCGCGCGCTTCGCCTCCTCCGGCGTCACCGGCCAGCGGAAGTGCTCGAGCTTGCCGTAGGCCTTGGGAAAGCGGCGGCGCACGAGCTCGACGACTTCCTGCGTCACCTCGTCCGCGCGCGCGAAGTACGGGCGCGGCACGTCGGGAGGCTCGTCGAACGCCTCACGGTTGTCCTCGTCGAAGTTCCACTTGCCGCCCACCGGCTTGCCGCTTTTGACCAGCACGTCGAGCGCGCGCCGGCGCTCGCGATAGAAGTACTCCATGACGAGATTCTTGCGACCCTCGGCCCAGGCGTCGAAGTCGTCGAGGCTGCAGGTGAACGATTCGTCCGCGTGCACGTCCACAGCGACGTCGGCCTTGCCGCAGGCGTCCCGGATCGCCGACTCGACACGATGCTCGCCCGGCCGCGTGACCACGACGCGCTCGGGATCCAGCATCTCGAGAGCGCGCGCGAGCTCGCTGCCGAGCGTCTGCGTGTTGTGCGCATCGTCCAGGCGAACGTAGCGCACCGGCACGCCACGCTCGACCAGCCGGAGCGCGAAGTGGCGCATGGCAGCGAGAAAGAGGGTCGTGCGCTGGCGGTGCGACGGCACGTGCTCGGCCTCGTCCTCGGACTCGACCATGAGCACGGCATCGTGTTCACGGTCGAGCTCGCGCAGGCCGCGCGCGTTTGCATCGAGCTGGTCGCCGAGGACGAAGACCAGCCGGCGCGCGCGACGCGGGCGGGGCGCGCTGGAGAGGCGCTGGGCGAATCGCGTCATGCGTCCTCCCCCGCACCCACCGGCGGCGTCAACGCGGCGCTCGGTCGTTCAGCGATACCGCTCGCCCGCATGCCGCACCCAGCCTCCTTCGTGCTGACCGCGCGGATCGTGATGCGTCCAGTGCACCACGCCCCCTTGCGCGTTCCACTCGTACTCGCCGCGGAACTCCACGGCGTCACCGGCGCGAAGCGGCACGCGCGGCGCCAGATCGATGTTGTGGCTCACCAGAACCGTGTGACCGCTCGCGAGTCGCACGATGAAGCGTTGATGGCGTGAGCCTTCGAGGTCGTCGGCCAGCAGGCGCTGCACGATACCGTCCGCCTGCACCCAGACATCCGACTGCTGGTTGCGGAACGCCGCGAGAATCGCCTTCTCGCCGCGTTCCGCGCCGGCGTGCGCATCGCGCGCGGGGCGGGCGCTCGGTTCCGCCGTCCTGCCCGCCGAGCCGTCTCGCTGCTCGGCCGACCACCACCAGCCGGCGACCAGCAAGACGACAAGAACCACGATGCGCAAGGCGTGCGTTCGCATGCGGGGCAGCCTAACACGACGATGCGAGTCGCTGGACAGTGACGCGTCCCTTGCGGCACAATGCCGACCGCTCCACGCAGTCGCACACTCCGAAGGGAACTCACGATGTCCAGCCTGTTCGAAACCCTGACCCAGCAGCTCGGAGGCACGAACCTCAAGGCGCTGGCCGATCAGGTCGGAGCCGACGAACGCCAGACCGGCACGGCGATGGCGGCAGCGCTCCCCATGTTGCTCGGCGCCTTGGCCAAGAACGCCGCAAAGCCCGACGGTGCTGCCGCGCTGCATCGCGCGCTCGAGAAGGATCACGATGGCAGCCTCATGGACAACGTCTCGGGCTTCCTCGGCCAGTCGCAGTCGGGTCCGGGAGAAGGCATCCTGCGCCACCTCCTCGGCGGCCGCCGCCAAGCGGTCGAGAGTGGCCTGAGCAAGAGCACCGGCATGTCGGCGCAATCCGTCAGCAAGCTCATGGTTGCGCTGGCGCCGGTCGTGTTGGGCGCGCTCGGACGCCAGCAGCGCGAGCGCAAGATGAACTCGGAGAACTTGGCCGGTTTCCTCGGCGAAGAGCGCCAGGGCATCCAGACCCGCGCCCCACAGGCCATGGGCATGCTCGGCATGCTCGACGCCGACGGCGACGGCGACGTCGACATGAACGACATCGCCAAGAAGGGCATGGGCATGCTCGGCAACATGTTCAAGCGCTGAGAGACGCACCTTCGAGACACGAGGCGCGCGTACGAAACACGAGCGCAACGCACAACCCCAAGACGCACATCCGCGAGAAAGGAAACGCGACGATGGGTTTGTTGGATTTCGTCAAGGAAGCAGGCCAGAAGCTCTTCGACCGCGACGACCGCAAGGACGAAGAAAAGGCGCAGAGCCTGACCAAGCTGGTCGGCAACATGGGGTTCGAGGCCGAGAACCTCGAGGTCGCCTTCGACGACGGCAAGGCGACGATCCGCGGCACGACGAGGTCTCAGGCCGAACGCGAGAAGATCGTGCTGCTCGTCGGCAACACGCAGGGCGTCGGCAAGGTCGACGACCAGCTGCAGGTGAAGGCACCGCCCGCGGCCAAGGTCGAAGAGCCGGCGGCCAAGATGTACACGGTCAAGCCGGGCGACAGCCTGAGCAAGATCGCAGCGGCCCATTACGGGCGCGCCTCGGCGTACATGGTGATCTTCGAGGCCAACAAGCCGATGCTCGAGGATCCCGACAAGATCTATCCGGGCCAGGTGCTGCGCATCCCGCCCCAGGCCTGAGCCGCAGAGCGACCGGAATGCGGGTGGTGGCGACGCCACCCGCACGGGCTCGACCGGAAAGACGCGCGTGAACGAGGCCGCCCCGGCAACGTCCGCCCACCAACCTGCGGCGCCATCACGACCGGGTGACGTCGTGCGCGACGTCGACCATCGCCCCTGGCCGCTGCCGCACCGGCCCTGGGTCATGTCGATGCAGTGGCACGAGCTGCTCTTTCTGCACTGGCCGCAGCGGGCCGAGCGCGTGCGCGCCGCAATTCCCCGTGCTCTGGAGCTCGACACCTTCGAAGGCCACGCGTGGATCGGCATCGTGCCGTTCCGCATGCATGCTGTCAAACCGCGCGGCTTTCCGTCGCTGCCCCGCCTGTCCGCATTCCTCGAGCTCAACGTGCGCACGTACGTCCGCTGCGCCGACAAGCCGGGCGTGTGGTTCTTCTCGCTCGATGCCGCAAGCCGCGTCGGCGTGCGCATTGCGCGCGCCGCGTTTCACCTGCCCTACTTCGACGCTCGGATGACGTTGCGACGCGAAGGCGACGTCTTGCACTACGGCAGCCGGCGCACCCATCGTGGCGCGCCCCCAGCCTTGTTCGAGGCGCGCTACGGTCCTTCCGGCGGAGCGGCGGACGGTGCGCTGGATCGCTGGCTGACCGAGCGTTACGGCCTGTACGCCCAGGACGGACGCGGGCGCCTGTTCCGCGGTGACATCCACCACGCGCGCTGGCCTTTGCAGCACGCGCAGGTCGAAATCGTGCGCAACGCCATGCTGGGCGGCACGGGCCTGCAGCTGCCCGACGTCGCACCGCTCGCGCACTATGCGGAGGCCTTGTCGGTGGTGGCCTGGCCGCTCACCGCGGCCGGGA
>JBFJHN010000274.1:0-4900 GCA_041613275.1 Candidatus Krumholzibacteriia bacterium
CTCGCTCATGAGCGACTTCTCTCCACCACGGGGCACGACGAGAACGCATCGGCTCTTGAATCAGCCGAGCGCAGGCGATCCACACCCAGGAGAGCGGGAAGCGTTCCAACGTCCGTTCGCCTTACAGCGTCTGGATTCGAGTGGGCGTACGAGCGTGGCGGGAAGAAGAGCTAAGGGCGCAAGAGGAGGAGCTTGCTCGACGCCGTGCGCGGCGTGCTCGTACCTTGCAGGTGAGCCGTGACGCGAACGAGGTACGTCCCGTTGGGCGTGCGCCGTCCGTCGGACGTACGACCGTCCCACGTCAACACGTGCGTGCCGACCGGGAAGACGCCTTGATCGCCGCGTTCGATCGTGCGCACGCGCGCGCCACGGACGTCATACACATCCACCCGCAGGCGCGATTCCATATCGAGTTGGATCACGATGCGAGCTTCCTCGGTTTGGGACGGGCCCAAAGCGGCCACGCGTACGGGCGCGCGCTCGTCAACGCCGCCGCGACGTTCACCCGCGTCCGTGGGGGAGACGCGGAAGTCGGCAACGTGCGGCAAGTGGTCCGATACCGTGGTCACATCACCGGACTGCAAACCGTACTCGGAAAGCTTGCCCGAAGACATCTCGGGCGTATAGAGGATGAAGCTCTTCGCCAGATCGGCCGAGCTATCGCTGTAGATGAAGAAGTCGAGCCGCCCGGGCGCGAACGACGAGAAATCGTTGCGCCACGTGTAGGCGTAGCGCATCTCGGTCTGCGGCGACACGACGTCGGCCAGATCGGTGCCGTCCCAGTCGGGCGTGAAGTCGGGCCCGTACGTGCCGTTGTCGAGGATGTCGCCGGTCAAAAGCGTCGTGAGCTGCCGCGAGAAACCGACGAGGTTGAGGTCGCCCGTCAGCATCAGCATCGTGCCTTCCGGCACCGTCACCGTGCCGCCCGCGTTCATGGCATCGCGGAAGAACTCCATGACCGCGTCGCACTCGTCCTGCCGACCGGTGTTGTTGTTGCAGCACGGGAAGTGGGCGTTGATCAGAAGTAGGTCCACCCCCAGAGCGGCGTCGGCGTCCAGGTGAACGGCCAGGTTGCCGTCGATCGTCCACGAGTCGAGGATCGGAAAACGCGAGACGACGATGTTGTCGCTGTGCTGATCGGCGTGCCAGGCCTCACCGGGGCCCGACGGCAAGAAGCCCTCGATGAGCGCGGCCGTCTGCGACGCGTTGACGTCGGGGAGTTCCTGAAAGCAGATGACCTCGGGATCGAGCGCCGAGAACACTCGATCGGCGGCGGCGGACGCACCCGAGTTGAAGCTGCCGCTGGTTGACAAATCGCGCACGTTCCAGGTCACGAAGCGGATGTCGGCTGGGTCGTCCCGGTCCAGCTCGATGGGTGTGGGCGACCCGACCGGTGTCGAATCGAAATCGTAGACCAGACTGATGCCGGTGTTCGGGGCGCGGTCCCCACCGCTGCCCGAATCGAGAAGGAGGATGCGCACGGAACCACCGGGAAACAGCGTGATCCCGTTGGGCACGACGTCGCGGCCGATCGAAATCTCGAACTCCGGCGACGACACGGACGGCAGTTGGCGCAAGCGAATGTCGTCCTGGAACACCTGCGAGCCCGAGCCGCCGCTGTTGTACACGTTCCCCTGACGATCCCCGAAGCGCCATTGCAGCTCGGCGCCAATGCCGCCCACGGACGCACCCGTTCCGGCATTGACGTCAGTGTCGAGATACAGCTCGAGGTCGTTCGGCTCCTGCAAACCCAGGTCGGCCGTCACGACGAACCGGATGAAGAGGTTGTCGTCGTCGTTGGCCACGTCGACGTCGCGGATGTCGATTCCGCTGCCGCCGCCGTCACCGGCCGGATCGATCAGCTCGACCGTGTCCACCCAGTCGCTGAATACGCCATCCAGGAAGATCGGCGCAGCCTGAGCCTGCACCTCCGGGGCGGAGAGGGCGCTTGCATGGAGCGCGGCGGCCAGGATGGCGATGCACAGAGATGGAGCGGGTTTCGTCTCGGCGCTGTTGTTCACGATGTGCTCCCACGCATGAAGGACTTTCATGATAGCGCGTGGGACCGCCTAGGACTACCGGTTCTTCCATACCGGAGGCCGCTTCTCCATGAAAGCGGCCACGCCTTCCCGCGGATCCTCGTGGGCCATGAGCTCGTCGAGATACAGGCGCTCGAGCTCGGCGAGCGCCGGCAGGAACCACGTGCGCATGGACTGTCGCACCGCGCGCGTGGCGTAGCGCAGCGCCACGGCGCTCTTGGCGAGCAGCGTGTTCTCGATCCAGCTGCGCGCGAGCACGCCCGGGGCCTCGCCAACCACGTCGACCAGACCCATGCTGCGTGCTTCCTTCGCGTCCACGACGCGTCCGCTCAGGCACAGGTCTTCGGCGCAGGAGCGCCCCACGCGCTCGGGCAGAAGGAGCGAGCCGAGCGGTGCGAAAACACCCAAGGTGATCTCGGGAAGGCCGAGCTGCGCATCGGGCGATGCGAACACGCGCGTGCAAAAGCTCGCGAGCTCCAGCCCACCTCCCAGGCAGCGCCCACGCACGACGGCGCACGTGGGGACAGCGAGATCGAGAAGATCGCGGAACAACGCATGAAAACGTGGGACGAGCTCGCGCACCGGACCTGGTTGGTGCTCCGGAACGCTGGCACCGTACGAAAAGTGCTCGCCCGCTCCCTCGAAGACGACCGCCTTCACGCCGTCCGCAGCGCCCAGGTCCGCAACGACCGCGCGCAGCGCATCGATCATCGCTATATCCAGCACGTTTCCAGGCGGATCGTCCAGCGTCAGCCACGCGAGCTGTCCCGAAAGCTCATCGGCAACGTGCACTTTGGCTTTCGTCGTGCCCATGGGATCCTCCTCGGCAGCGATGAGCCGCAACGAACTCGCGCGACGTGCAGAACGGCCTTGCGCCGGGTCGCCTCGACCCCGAGATGGGTCGTGTCGACAACGACGATCTGGCGCGATGCAACGGGTTGAGCTTGCCGTGGCGGCACGCTCGATGCAAGCATAGCAGCCGAACGCGCGCGGCGCCCCGAGCCGCGAGTTGGGAGGAGCCCCCGTGAAGAGGTCATCGCCGATCGTCGCGCTCGTGTTCGGGCTCATGCTGGCCGTGCTCGCGCCGAGAGCAAGCGCGCTGCCGCTCGGGCCCACGCTCCAGGCCGGTGCCAGCGCGTCGTTTCCCGCAAAGCCCAGTACGCTTCGCGATCAGTGGAATACCGGCTTCGGATTCTCCGGCGCGCTGATGTTCAAGACTCTCCCGCTCCTGTCGATTGGGCTCGAGACCGGGTACTACGAGCACGGCTCCGATTCCGGCGCCTTCGAGGAAACCGTTCTCGAGATGTTTCCAGGTGTCCAGTTCGATGGGTTCAACTATTGGTTCGTGCCGTTGACGGCGGTGGCCGAGCTGAACCTGCTGCGCTGGGGCGTGACCAAGCCGTTCCTGCGCGCCGGGGCGGGCTTCTATCGCGTCGGTACGACCGACTTCTCGGCGAGCGGCTTCGCCTCCGATCAAATCGACGAAGGCGTGCTGGGTGACTTCAGCGAGTCGGCATTTGGTACGCTCATCGGCATCGGCGTGCGCACGCCGTTGGTGCCGGGCTTCAGCCTGAGCTTCGACGCCACGTACCACGCCATCGCAACGGACGGCGAGGCGACGCATTTCGTGCCCATCCGCGTTCGCATCGAGTTCTAGTCGTCTTCAGCTCTTCTTCGACGTCACCGCGAAGAACTTCGAGGGATGCCACTTGACGTTGGTGCCCTTGCACTGCGGGCACTTGATCTTCTTCTTCTTGTCGTGCTCCGACAACGTCATCTTGAGCGTGAACTGATGCTTGCAATCGTAACATTCGTATTCGTAGTTCATCGCCACTCCTCCAACACCAGCCATGAAGCGCGACCGGCCGTGCACGGCTGCAGCAACAGACCGACGCTCGACCCCAGACCAAGACGGCTTTCCCAGAAAGCATGACGCGCCCCGGGCGGTTGTCAAGGGATCCCGGCGTGTTCCGGCGCGCTGAGGCAACCCACGAACGACCTTGCGGTTAGGGGGACGGATCGGGCGGAGCGAGCGCGGGCGAGGCGGCTGCCCGGTGCTCCACCTTCGCGCGCCGGCAACACGCCCCGTCGGAGTCGGCGTTACACCGAAACCGCCGCCGACATATGCGGGGGGTTCGCTTCTTCCATGAGATGACATGCGACGGCGTGCCCCGACGCCCACTCTCGGAGCGGCGGCTCCTCGGTGGCACAGCGGTCCATGACCCACGGGCAACGCGTGCGGAAACGGCATCCCGACGGTGGGTTGAGAGGGCTCGGAACGTCACCCTGCAGCACGATGCGCTTGCGCGCGCGCTCGCGCACGGGGTCGGGCACCGGCACGGCGGAGATGAGCGCCTGCGTGTACGGGTGCGACGGCCGCTCGATCAACTCGCCGGCTTCTGCAAGCTCGACGATCTTGCCAAGATACATGACCGCGATGCGCGAGCTGATGTGTCGCACCGCCGACAGGTCGTGTGCGATGAACAGGTAGGTCAAGCCGAGCTTTTCCTGCAGCTCCTGCATGAGGTTGATGATCTGCGCCTGAATGGAGACGTCGAGCGCCGAGATGGGCTCGTCGGCCACGATGAAATCGGGGTTGAGCGCGATGGCGCGCGCGATGCCGATGCGTTGGCGTTGGCCGCCCGAGAACTCGTGCGGGAAGCGCCGCACGTGCGCGGGATCCAGCCCGACCAGCTCGAGCAGTTCCATCACGCGCTCCTGCGCGGCGCGGCCGCGCGCCACCCCGTGCACGCGCAGCGGCTCGCCAACGATCGAGCCCACCGTCATGCGTGGGTTGAGCGATGCGTAGGGGTTCTGGAAGACCATCTGCATGTGGCGGCGCATTCGACGCAGCGCACCGC
>JBFJHN010000275.1:0-4893 GCA_041613275.1 Candidatus Krumholzibacteriia bacterium
CGTTGTGCACCACGGGCGGCGGGTACGGTCCGCGTTGCAAGACGCCCGCGCGCCCGGTGAGACCCTCTCCCGTCGAGAAGCTCTCGTCGGCGAACCAGTCGTTCGGCGTGCCGGAGCTGGCGCGCCGCCGGTAGCGCCCTTCCTCGAACAGAAAGATCGATGCCACCTCGCACGACAGATGCTTGCGCGTCACGTCCACCGCGAGCTGCATGAGCTTCTGCGAGTCGTCGGGCACCGCGAGGCGGGCGCTCAGCTCGTACAGCAGGTGCAGCGTGTCCTGCTGCCGCTGGCGCTGCTCCAACGTCTCGAGCGCGATGGCGGTCTTGTCGGCCAGGATCGACAGGAACTCCACGTCGCGATCGCGGAACCGGTTGCGCGCTGCCGACTCGACGTTGAGAACGCCGCGCGTGACGCCCTCGAAGACGATGGGGACCGCGAGCTCCGAGCGGGTGTTCTCCGCATGCCGGACGTAGCTCCGGTGCTCCGAAACGTCGTTGGCCACGACGGCACGCCCGCTGCGGACCACCTCACCGAGAATGCCTTCCTCCAAGGACAGGCCTTCGGACCCCGGGCGATACCCCACGGACGCGACCTGGCGCAGACGTGAGGTATCCGCGTCGAGAAGCTCGATCGAGCCTACGGGCAGGCGCATGACGCTCAGCACCACCTCGAGGATGCTCTGGCAGGTGGATTCGAGCGGCAGTCCCCGCGTGACCAGCTGGCCGATCTCGTTGATGGCGCGCAGCTCGTCGAGTCGACGCTGGTAGTGTTTGGCGTTGCGGATGCCGGTGCTCATCTTTTCGACGAAGCGCCCGACCACCGAGACGTCTGCAGGCGTGAACGCGTCTCCGCTCAGCGCGGAGAGTTTCGCCAGGCCCAGGAGCCTTCCGCCGAACAAGAGCGGCACCACCAGCATGCCGACCTCGGGTGGGCCCACGCCCGATCGGCACGAGTAGCACAAGAGGTCGTAGAGCTCCTCGAACACGACGAGCTCGGCGTCTGCGATCGCGCGCACACGATCGTCGCCGAAGAGAGGGCAGCTCTTTGCGCGCAGGCGGTCGTCGTCGCGCTGCAGCAGGAACGCGCGCTTGGCGACGCGCAGAGTTTCGGTGAGAGCCTCGCTCACCGTGAGCGTGTCGTGCACGTGGGGGCTCTTCATCTTGCGCCAGACGATCTTCTCAGCGCGCACCTCGAGCCGCGAATGCTCGCGATCGACGAGCAGAATGGACGCGCTGTGGTCGTAGCGCACGAGACGCTGCAGGCTGTCGAGGATGAGGTAGAGCAGGTCGACCGTTCGCAGCTCGCTCGAGATCTTGCGCTCGATGCGCGCGAGGGTGTCGACGACACGCTCTTCGGCCATGGCGTCGAGGCGCTGATGCACGACGTTGCCGACGCGGCGCAGCACGGCCAGATCTTCGCGATCGAAGGACGTCTCCCGTGCCAGGAGCAGCACCGCAATGCGTTTGCCGCGCTCGTACAGGGCCTGAAAGATGACGCCGTCGGGAGGCTCGGCCCGGCCGCTCGCCAAGATCTGGCGCACCAGGTCCTCGTCCCACGTGTGCTTGCCCATCCGATGGGCCACATGCAGCGTGCCGGAGCGGCTCGCCGCCAGCACGACTCCCGCGGAGGCGCGGAAGTGCGGTACGACCGCGCGCAGGACGACGTGCGCCACGCGCTCGAACGAGCCGACGTCGTGGAGCTCGCGTTCGATGCGCAGCGTGAGCCGCAAGGCTTCGAGTTCGTCGCTCATGCGGGCATGGTAGCACGCGGTGCGGCTGGGTATGATCTCGCGATGATGTTGTCCCTACGTTTCTTCCGACGCGAACGCACGGCGATTCTCGTTGTTCTGGGCGCCGCGTTCTTGCGCGCCATTGTTGTCGTGTCGACGCGCGACGATCCTGTCTTTCGCGTGCCCTATCTGGACGGCGCTTTCTACCACGTCTGGGCGCGTTCCCTGGTCGAAGGGCACGGCGACTTCCAGGGTCCCTACTTTCTGGCACCGCTGTATCCCCACGCGCTCGCCGCGTGGTATCGCATTTTCGGCCCGTCGTTGATGGCGGTGCGCGTCGCGCAAACGATTCTGGGCGTCGCCGACGTGATCCTGATTCTCGTTGCGGCACGCCGCCTGTTCGGCCGCAACGCCTCGCTTTGGGCCGCTTCCCTGTTCGCGCTGCAGGGAACGCTGGTGTTCTACGAGGGCCTGCTCGTCCTCGAACCGTTGCTCGTGACGCTGACGCTGGCGGGCTTCGTCGTTCTCGTCGTCGGCCCTTCGCCGCGCGCCTGGGGTGCGACCGTTGCGGGAGTGCTCTTCGGTCTGGCGACGCTGGCGCGCGGGACGGCGCTGCTCGTTCTACCGTGGGCGCTGTGGTTCACCGGTCGTGCGCGCGTGCGGAACGCCGTGCTCTTGAGCGTCGCGTGGCTGGCGGTTCTGGTTCCCGTGCTCGTGCGCAACGCGCGAGAGGGCGGTTCGTTCGTGCTCACCACGAACGCCGGTGTGAACTTCTACGCGGGCAATGCGCCCGGTGCCAACGGGCGCTTTCGGCAGCCGCCAGGCGTGCAGTTCTTCACCGCGCCTCTCGCGCACGCCGAGCTTCAAGGAGAGCTTCCGGCAGCGCTCGCCGCACGTGCGCTCACCGTCGAGGCGGTTGCCGGCACGCCGCAGGCGGCCGACTCGGGCGCGTGGCTGTCGCGCGCGTGGGAGTGGATGCGCACTCATCCAGGCGAGTTCCTCGCGCTCGAGTTGCGCAAGATCGGTCTCGTGCTGCAGGGGCGCGAGATCGCCCAGATCGAAAGCGTCCCCTTCCATCGTGAGCGGCTCGCGGTGTTGCGCTTGTTCTTTGTCAACCTGAGCCTCGTTCTGCCGCTCGCGGCGTTGGGCCTCTGGTGCGCGCGCAGCCCATCTTCAGCCCAGCGCAGCCTGGCGCGCGGTGTGCTGATCGCGACGCTGCTTCCGTGCGTGGTGTTCTTCGTGACCGCACGCTATCGATTGCCCGCGGTGCCGTTTCTCACCCTGTTCGCGGGTGCGGGTGCAGCGCAGCTCGTGGAATGGGCACGTCGACGTCAGGTGCGTGCGCTCCTTGTGGCCGTCGTCTTCTGCGTCGTTGCTGCCGCGCTCACGCGCGTCGGCGCGCAACCCCCGCGCACCGCACCGGGCTGGAACCATGCGCAGATGGCCGAGCGCGTCTACGCGCTCGGCGACCTCGAGGGCGCCATCCGCTATCAGGAAGAAGCCGCCCGCTGGCTTCCCGATCGCACCGAGGTGCTGCTGAACCTCGCCCTGTACTGGAGCGAACGCAACACGCCTCCCGATCTCGAACGGGCCGAGCAGCTCCTGCGACGGCTCGTCCAAGCGGAGCCTCAACGACCGGTGCTGCTGTTCAACCTGGGAGTCATCCTCGAACAGCGCGGGCGTCCCGATGCAGCACGCCAGGTTTGGGAACGCGTGCTCCAGATCGATCCGGCGTTCCAACCCGCGCGTGCACGACTGCGAGCACTTTCTCGCTGACGCGTACCCGTGCGCGACGCAGCTGGAAGACGTCGTCCGCCTTCAGCATGCGAATCTCGAGCACGGCATCGCGGTTGGAGCGCACCGGAACGTGGCGTTTGCGGTACGACATGTAGCCGCGACGTCGAACCTTTACCGAGTACGAGCCCGGCGTCAGGAAATCGATGCGAAAAGATCCGTCCGAACCCGTACGGACTTCCACACCGGTTTCCACGACGGTGACGACCGCGGAGGACAGTGGTTGACCCGTTTCAACATCGAAGATGTGACCATGTACCGTTCCACTCACAGCCAGCTGTAGAGGGGAAGTGGGCAAGGACAGGAGCGCGAGCAGGACGGCGTGCGCGACCATGGGTCCCATCTTGCGCCTCCTTGGAAGGAGTTCACAGAACGGGGGGAGCCTGGGCGGCGCTCTGCCGACATTTCCAATATACGAAGAGCGATGAAAAGTTGCTACCCACCCACCGGGTTGACGAAAAGTTCCTGACGCCGTTCACTGACACGACGGATTAGATTCCAGGCAGCAGAAGGGAGCCTCGAACTTGTCACGCAAGAAGATTTCTCTCATCGGCGCGGGTGCCATCGGCGGCACGCTCGCGCATCTCGCGGCGCTCAAGGATCTCGGCGACATCGTCCTCGTGGACATCGTCGAAGGTGTGCCGCAAGGCAAGTCGCTCGACCTGATGGCGGCGCGCCCGATCGACGGCGCCGACGCCAACATCACGGGGGCCAACGACTACGAAGCCACGCGCAACTCCGACGTCATCGTCGTCACGGCGGGTCTGCCGCGGAAGCCGGGCATGAGCCGCGACGATCTGGTCGACAAGAACACCGGCATCATGAAAGGCATCGCAGAGAAGGTGCGCGATCTGTCACCCGACGCCTTCGTCATCGTCATCACCAATCCGTTGGACGCCATGGTGTACGTCATGAAGCAGGTGACCGGTTTCCCGAAGAACCGTGTCGTCGGCATGGCCGGCGTGTTGGACTCGAGTCGATTTCGCACCTTCGTGTCCATGGAGCTCGGCATCTCCGTCCAGGACATCACCGCCATGGTGCTTGGAGGACACGGAGACGACATGGTGCCGATCGTGCGTTTCTGCACCGTCGCCGGCGTGCCGCTGCCTCATTTCCTCTCGCAGGCCAAGATCGACGCCATCGTCAAGCGCACGCAGATGGCCGGCGGCGAGGTCGTGAACCTGCTCAAGACCAGCGCGTGGGTGTCCCCCGCGGCCTCTGCGATCGAGATGGCCGAGGCGCATCTCAAGGACAAGAAGCGCGTGCTGCCGTGTGCCGCATATCTCGAGGGCGAGTACGGCATCGACGGCTACTATCTCGGCGTTCCGGTCGTCATCGGTGCGGGCGGCGTCGAACGCATCATCGAGCTC
>JBFJHN010000276.1:0-4892 GCA_041613275.1 Candidatus Krumholzibacteriia bacterium
CGACGCCCGACATGGGCGAGGCACGCGAGTTCGCCCAGGCCGTGCACGCCCAGTTTCCCGGCAAGCTGCTCGCCTACAACTGCTCGCCGTCGTTCAACTGGAAGGCCAACCTCGAGCCCAAGATGATCGCCCGCTTCCAGGAGGAGCTGGGCGAGATGGGCTACAAGTTCCAGTTCATCACGCTGGCCGGCTTCCATTGCCTGAACTACTTCACCTTCGAGATGGCGCGTGACTACGCTGCGCGCGGCATGGCCGCCTACTCCGAGCTGCAGCAGGCGGAGTTCGCCGGCGAGACGAACGGTTACACCGCCGTGCGCCACCAACGCGAGGTCGGAACCGGCTACTTCGATGCGGTGGCGCAGGTCATCTCGCGCGGCCAGTCCTCGACGACGGCGATGAGCGGCTCCACCGAAGAAGACCAGTTTCGCACCGGCACCGAAAGCTGAAAGGCCAGGGGTTCGAGTCTCCTCCCCGAAAGCAGAAGGGCTCTCCCGACCTGGAGAGCCCTCTTGCATGCGGTGGGCGCGGAAGTGCTTAGGGAATCACGGTCACGTCACCACGCAGCCCACATGATTCTTGGCGTCACGGCATCGATGCGGGAACATGCGCTCTGGAGTCGCGAGGGGTCGCCGAGCGTGGAGATCGTGTGGAACACGCAAACGTCGTCCTGATCACGCTGATCGCCTACAAGGTGACGTTGGTCGCCATTGGTCTGTGGTCCCAGCGCCGCACGCACGACGGCGTCGACTACTTCCTCGGCGGCCGCCGCCTGGGCGCCTGGGTCGCTTCCATCAGCGCGTCGGCCAGTTCGTCGTCGGCGTGGACGCTGCTTGCCGTGAGCGGGGCGGCTTTCCAGTTCGGTGTCTCGGCACTGTGGCTCTTCCCGGCGTGCGTCAGCGGATTTCTCCTCAATTGGCTCGTGCTCGCCCCGCGCCTGCGGCGGCTGCCGCGCGCCCGGGGCGCCGTCACGCTCACCGAAGTACTCACGGGCGGCCTTCCCCCGACGCACGCGCTCACGGGAAACACGCTGACGCGACTGAACGTGTGGATCGCGTCGCTCATCGTGCTCTTCTGCTTCAGCGTCTACGTCGGTTCGCAGTTTCACGCCGCGGGCAAGACCTTCGGAGACACGTTCGCGATGGATGAAGGCCGTGCCATCCTGCTCGGCGGCGTCATCGTTCTGCTGTACACGTTTCTCGGCGGCTTCTGGGCGGTGAGCGTCACCGACACGCTGCAGGGCCTGCTGATGGCGCTCACTGCGACGCTGCTCCCGGTGGCGGCGCTGATCGAGGTCGGCGGCTTCGGCGCGCTCGTCGAGGGCATGCGCGCCGTCTCCGGCGAGCACTACCTGAGCGCAACGCGCGACTTCGCCGGCGTTGCCGCATTCGGATTCGTTCTCGGGACGATGGGAATCGGTCTTGGATATCCAGGCCAGCCTCACGTGGTCAATCGCTTCATGGCCTTGCGCGGCGGCGACGTTGCGCTACGACACGCGCGCGCCATTGCCATCGGCTGGGCGGTCGTCGTCTACGCGGGCATGCTGCTGCTGGGGCTGTGCGGTCGCGTCTTGTTCGGGGCGCTCGGCGACCAAGAAACCATCTTCGTGCGCGCATCCAACGAGCTCTTCCCCCCGCTGGTCGCCGGCATCATGGTGGCGGCGGTGCTGTCGGCCATCATGTCCACCGCCGACAGCCAGCTCCTGGTTGCCGCGTCCTCGGTGACGCACGACCTGCGCTTCGGAGGCACGACACCGAAGAGCATGCTGCGACGGAGCCGTGCCGTCGTCAGCGCAATCGGGCTCTTGGCCATCGTCATCGCCCTCGTGATGATCCGTCACCAGCGCATCTTCGACAGCGTGCTGTTTGCGTGGTCCGCGCTGGGTGCCGCCTTCGGCCCGCTGCTCCTCGTCACCGTGTTTCGCGGTCCGCGCACACCGCTGTGCGTCCTGTGCACGATGAGCGTGGGCTTCGTCTCGAGCATCGTGGCATCGTCGACGATCGCGTCTCCGGGGAAGGTGCTCGACAACGTGGCTCCGTTCCTGCTGGCGCTGGTCCTGGCGCTGCTCCCGTGGCCGGGCGAACCTGCCCCCTCGCCCGCGGTGACGCCGCCAGCCTCACCCGCTCCTTCGGCACCGTCCCGGCGCTGAAGCGCGCGCAGTGGGCCCTTCCCTGGCATGTGCGTTGCTCTCATCGTTGCGACGGTACCGTTCGATCCTCACACGCCCGAACCTGCGCTGCTCCGGACGGATGTCAGGAGAGGTTTCCGTGCAATCTCCGCGCACCGACGATGCCACACGCAACGTGCCCTGGATCGGTGCGCCGTCACGCCTGCACGAAGACCAATCGCTCATCGTCATCGGGCTCGGTGGCTTCGGCCGCTACGTCCTGCACATCCTCAGTCAGGAATTCGCGCGCTTGCACGTGCCCAAGAACAGGCGCTACTTCGCTGCCTTCGACAGCGACGCGTCGCGCCATCCCAGCGCTGGGGCCCCCGCCGATCACGACCACCTGGTGCGCTTGGAGCCTTTCGACCGCCAGACCTACGTGGAGAAATCGGCACCCGAGCTCCAGGACGCGCTGTCGCATCTCGAAGCGCGCTCGCTGCGCGACGATCCGGCACGGCCTGCAGCGCTGCCCTCACGTGGATTCGTCACCTTCCACCGCTACGACGAGAACACGATCACGCGCCACGCCATCGGCTTGATCGAAGCTGCGCGCGCCGACAATCCCACGGGCCGCGTCAAATGCATCGTCGTCTACAGCATGGGCGGCGGCTTTGCCGGCGGCATGGCTGTGCCGTTCTTGTTCCGCGTGCAGGAACGCTTGCGCCACTGCAAGGTGCGTCTCGAGGCGTTCTTGGTCACGAGCGAGCCGTATCGCGGCGTCGAGAACGTCCCGATCCGGCAGGTCGAGGACAACTGCGTTGCGCACGCCATGCTCTGGGAGCGTGTGCTGCGCGCAGACGGCGACATCGTCTACCCGGGGAAGCCCGGTGTGCGGGAAACGCGGCGCTTTCGCGGTCCGTTGCCGCACCGCACGTGGATCTTCTCCGGTGGCTCCGGCCCGGCGCAGTATTCGTATCCGGTCGTCGCCTCGATCGTCGCCAACTGTATCGCCACGCTCGAGCTCACGCGCCTCGGCAGCTATCTCGACGGGGACCGCGTGCACTACGGCGAGGACGTTCTCGAGCGCCGTTGGGTGGGGCCGACCGACGCCGAGCACCCCACCTCGCTCCTGGCCATGAACGTGGCTGGACTGAAAGCCGACAGCCTCCCTGCGCTGTTCCACCTGCGGTCGGCGCGCAGATTCGTCGGCAGCGTCACGCAGGCTCTCTCGCCCGAGAGTGAAGAACGCGTGCGCGAAACCGCGGTGGGGAGCCTGGTCGACACGGGCATCAACGACCCGGACATCCTCGAAGAGCTCGAGGTCGGGCGCAACACGCTGACGCGCGAGGTCGTCGAGCAAGCGAAACCGCGCGACGAAGACGCCTACGCGTTCATGCGCGAGCGCTTGGATCTCGATCTCGGCGTTCTCTACGAGCTCGCCGACGGCAAGTCGACGCCGGAGAAGACCGAAGACGTGATTCGACGCGCCAAGTCGGCGATCTCCAATCGCGCGCGGCGTATCGCAGATGGGCCGCAAGGCTACCTGCCGGGCGCGGTGCTCTATTACCGCACCGTGCAGCAGCACCTTGCCACCCAGCATCGTGAGTGCGCTGAACGGCTGACGCACGCCCGCCGCGAGCTCGATGCGTCGCGAGATCGCGAGCGGCTCGAGCGATTGTTGAAGCGTTTGAAGCAGGACACGCGTCGCGATCCCAACCACAAGCCCAACATGTTCGAGCGCTTCGTCTCGACGATTACGGTTTCGGTGTCGACACAGATGCGCAAGATCGTCGAAGTCGCCGACGCGGTGCGCGAGCTGGCGTACGCGGCGGGCTCGAACGGGATTCTCACCACGGTGTACGCGCGCCTGGCGCGCTTCTGCGAATCCGAGTGCGAGCGCCTGCAGAGCACCGCCTACGCGCTGAACAACGTCATGGCGCGCTGCGCTCGCGAGGAAGAGATGGTGCAGCGCGTCTCGCGCGGCGCCTTCGTGTACCAGAAGGCGCGCTTCGGCGCGCTCGTGGAGGGCCTGTGCGACCGACTGGCCACCGAGCTCGAATCCGCCGACGCCCCCGAGGTCATCGAGAAGCTCGACGGCTTGCTGGGACTCGGTGCCAACGAAACCGAGATGTTCCAGCGTATCCTCAATGCCGTACGCCCCGACGAGCGCCGGCTGCTCGACGCCACCGACCGCATCATGGCGCGCGAGCCCCTGGTGATCGACGCCCTCAAGGAATCTTTGACCCAGTTCGTGGCCACGATCCGCTTCGACCACGAACGCTTCGGCGAGCTCGACACCGTGCGCTCACGCTACGTCCTGTGCACCAAGCGGATGTACGAAGCGCACGAGCACGACCTGTTCCAGGACTATCACCATCTCGAAACCGAGAACCCCTACAACGTGCTCTTCACCGAGCATCACGAGGGACTCCCCTTCCTCGCGGTGCGCTACATGGGCGAGATCAACGCCCGCTACCGCGCCGAGCCCCAGAACGAACGTCACAAGGCGCATAGCCTGGCCGCCCTCGCGCACGACCTTCCGCCGCTGGACGCGTAGCGAAACGTACAAGCCACCTTCGCGAACCCGCAACCACTCCCGCTGCGGGAGTGTCCCGAATCGCGTGTCGCCTCCAACCGGGATCCATCCATTGGCCGGAACCGACGCCGTTCCCACGCCGTGCAATGAGCACGTTCGGTTTCGGCGGCGTCACGCGAGCGACCGCGAGGGCAAGGGGGCCAAGCAGCGAGCGTGCCGAGCAAACGAGCGTGCAGGAAGCGCGCGAGGAGC
>JBFJHN010000277.1:0-4879 GCA_041613275.1 Candidatus Krumholzibacteriia bacterium
GACGTCGATGCGTCGCACGCTTCCGAGCCCGGGGCGCTGCTTGGAACCAGCGGCCTCGGACCCGGATTCGAGGAATCCATCCAGCGGGACGCGGGGCATCCATCCCCCTGCCATGCGTTGATGATCGCGTCCATGCGTACGTTGCCGTGCGCAACTTCACGCGTCTGCAGCACGAGATTCACAGCAAGTGACGTGCGCGGTGAGAGGCCGGGTAGTGGTTTCAAGACAAGAACAACGGCGCGACACGCTCGTGTGGGATGCAGTAACGTCTTCCTCACATGTCAAGATATCGAGGCTCCGTCCCCGAGGTGCGACTTGACCATTGAACCCGGACAGATGCTCGCCCATTACAAGCTGATCGAGAAGATCGGCGAAGGGGGCATGGGCGTGGTGTGGAAGGCCCGGGACACCACGCTCGACCGCGAAGTCGCCATCAAGACGCTCCCCGCCTCGGTGGCCGGCGACGCCGAAAGCCTGGCGCGCTTCGAACGCGAAGCGCGCATGCTGGCCACGCTCAACCATCCGAACATCGCAAGCGTGTACGGCCTGCACGAGGTTGGCGGCCTGCACTTCATCGCCATGGAACTGGTGCCCGGCGAGGACTTGGCCGAGCGCCTCGCGCGCGGCCCGCTCGCCGTCGACGAAGCCGTGGACATCGCCCGGCAAATCGCCGAAGCGCTCGAGGCCGCGCATGAACAGGGCATCATCCATCGCGATCTCAAACCGGCCAACGTCAAGCAGACGCCCGACGGTTAGATCAAAGTGCTCGACTTGGGTCTGGCCAAGGCGCTGGTCGGCGAGATCTCGGGCGACGCGCCCAGCTTGCTGAACTCGCCGACGATCACCTCGGCCGGCACCGTTGCGGGCACGGTCCTTGGCACCGCCGCTTACATGAGCCCCGAACAAGCCAAGGCACGGCCGATCGACCGACGCGCCGACGTGTGGGCATTCGGCTGTGTGTTCTACGAGATGCTCACCGGCAAACGGGCCTTCGACGGTGACGGAATCTCGGAAGTGCTCGCCGCCGTCCTGCGCGACGAAGTGGACTGGGACGCACTGCCGGCGGAAACCCCGGCGACGGCCCGGTACGTCCTACGGCGTTGCCTCGATCGCAACGTGCGCATGCGCTTACGCGACATCGGCGAGGCTCGCGTGGCGTTGTCGAGCGACGCGCTTGCCAGCTCCATCACCGAGGGACCGACGACGACTTCGGCTGCCCCCGCGCCGGCGGCGCGCGGCCGCGAGCGCATCGCCTGGGCCATCGCGTTCGCCGCCGTTGCTGCGGCAGCGTTCGCCGGCTGGGTTGCGGTCCAGCGCGCAAGGACCCCACCACTCCCAGAGGTTCGTGCGGCAATCCGTCCACCCGAAGGGCAGGTGTTCGATTCCTACGGCAGCCACGCCGGGAGCGTGTCGATCTCACCCGACGGAACGCGCATGACGTTCGGGTCCTCGGCGGGCTCGGGCGGCCGACCCGTGCTGCACCTTCGCACGCTCGGATCCGAAGTCGCGCGACCCGTGCCAGGAACCGAGGGCGCAACCTATCCCTTCTGGTCCCCGGACGGTCGGAACCTGGCGTTCTTCGCCGACGGCAAGCTGAAGCGCCTCGACCTGGACGGCGGTGCACCCATGACCATCTGTTCCGCGCCTGCGGGTCGCGGCGGAACATGGAGCAAGAACGGCGTCATCGTCTTCGCGGAAGACGCCCAAGCACCGATTTCTCGCGTGTCGGCGAGCGGGGGCGAACCGACGCCCGTCACGACCGTCGACGGCCAGCGCAAAGGCGAAACAACGCACCGCTATCCGTACTTTCTTCCCGGCGGCAATCACTTCTTGTTCCTTCGCGCGGGACATGCCGCGGCACTGGAGGACGAGGTCAACTCGCTTTGGATCGGTTCGCTCGACGGCGACGAGCCGATCGAGCTGATGCGCTCGGTCTCGAACGCGGCGTACGCCATGGGGCATCTCTTCTACGTCCGCGATCAGTTCCTGATGGCGCAGCCGTTCGATGCTGCGAAGTTGCAGTTCAGCGCAGAGCCCTTTGCAGTCGGTGAGGGCGTCGTTTTCGAATCGGGCTACTGGCGCGGGGCCTTCGCGGTGGCCGAGAACGGGTTCATCGCGTACCAGGGCGGGCTCGGTCGAATGCGCTTGCTGAAATGGTTCGATCGCGACGGAAACGAGCTGGGCCAGATTGGTCAGGCGGCCCAGTACGGTCATATTCGTTTGTCCCCTGACGACCGGCAGCTGGCCGCGACGATCAGCGATCCCCACTCCGGACGTGGCGATATCTGGACGTTCGATGTCACTCGCAACGTCGCCAGCCGGCTGACGTTCTCCGACGGGCACGACTCGCGCCCTGTGTGGTCGCCGGATGGAAAGCGCATCGCGTTCGTATCCAACCGCGAGGGAGAAAGCGGCGACGTCTATGTCGTGTCGGCCAACGGTCGTGGGAAGCCAGAGCCGTTGCTCAAGAGCGAGGTCCTCGACGCGCCCACCGATTGGTCGTCTGACGATAGGTACGTCTCGATCAACCGTGGCCTCGGCAAGACCGATCTCTGGCTCGTGCCGCTCGACGGCACGGAGCCGTTCTCTCTGGTCTCGACGGAGTTCGACGAGGGCTACGCGCGCTTTTCGCCCGACGGCAAGTGGATCGCGTACCTCTCGAATCAGAGCGGTCGCTATGAGCTGTACTTGACCCGCGTTCCGACGGGTGAAGGGAAATGGCAGCTGACGGCCGAAGGCGCCGACTGGGTCCTGGGCTGGAAAGAGGACGGACGTGAGATCTACTACCTCGATCTCGAGGGAGCTTTGAACATCGTCCGTGTCGAGCTCGGCGATAAGTTCGTGGCCGATCGGCCGCAACGCCTGTACCGAACGCGCTCCGAGAACACGTGGGACTCGACGCGCGACGGCCAACGGTTCATCCTCGGCACCCCGGAGAATCCCAGCGAGGGTTACCCGATCACGCTCATCGTCAACTGGGCCGGCAAACGCTAGCGCCGCAACGCTTCACGGAATCGACTCGCGCGTCACGGAATGGACTCGCGCAGCGTCGCCATCCAGAGATCGCCCTCGACGGTCATCGTGTCGAAATAGATGACCGAGTCGTCGGCGGGAAGGCTGATTCTCGTTCCATCCGTGTCCAAAGACACCTCTGACAACACAACTTTTGTGCGCCCCGTCTCGGTGTCGATGAGCTTGAGTTCGCCCTGCTGCGTCGCACAAAGGACACGCCGGCCATCCGACAGCCAAGCCGGCCAGCACGGCTCGTCGAGCAACGGCGTGAACGTCTTCGTGCGGAGCGAGTAGATCGCCGCGCCGCGGACCTCTGTCCCTACCATCACCGAGCCCGCCAGACGCTCGCCGTCCGGAGACCACACCGGCGCAAACAGCGACGTTCCAATGTCGTCCGGCATGACGATGAACTCGGCCGCCTGCGTCGCCACAGGCGGATTGCTGACGTCGAGTACGACGAGATGCGCTTCGTTGCACGCGGCCACGCGTCGTCCGTCGGGCGCGAACGCCGGAAACCACAGCGAACGTCCCGTCGTCTGCGTGAGTTGCTGCAGCCCACTGCCATCGCGGTGGATGCTCCAAAGCTCGTAACGACCATTGCGGTCGGAGTAGAACACGATGCGTTCGCTGTCGGGCGACCAGCTGGGACCGCGATCGCGATACGCGTCGTCCGTCAGCTTGCGCAGATCCGAGCCGTCCGGCCGCACGAGATACAGGTCCTCACTTCGCCCGCCCGTCCGAAACGCGACCCACTCGCCGTCGGGCGACACCGACGGATGGATGGCCGCAATGGAACCTTCGGTGACGCGCGCGCTCGCACCGGTGACCTGTTCGGCGACTGGATCGAATCCCACCTTCTCGATGCGCATCGTGGCCGACGAGCTGGTGAACACGACGCGACCGCCGTCCGGCGAGACGGAGAAAGTCCACACCTGCTGTGCCGGTGTCGTGAGCGCCTGCGGTTCGCCGAGCGTTTCGCCCGACTCCTCGTCGATCGGGACGCGCCACAGGTTCATGCTGCCGCCGCGGTCGCTGGCGAAGTAAAGCCAGCGGCCATCCGGCGACCAAACGGGGTTCCAGTCCACGTGCGCATCCGCGGTTACCGAAACGGGATCGCCGCTTCCGTCAGCGCGTACGGTCACGATGTCGCGCCAGCCGCCCGTCTCATCTTCAACTCGCCAGTAGGCGATGCGGTGGCCGTGGGGCGACCAGCTCGGCTGCACGGCGTCGCCGTCCGTAACTTTGCGTTTCGCGCCCGTGGCCACATCGACGGCCCACAGCGCGCTGACCAACGTGCGACCGAACGGTGCCGTGAAGCGTTCGATCGCGTAGACCAGCTCCGTGCCGTCCGGGGACCAGCTGGGATGCGAGCCCTCGTCGGACACGCGCCGCACCGATTCACCCGTGGCTCCCATGACGAAGATGCCTCCGCCTTGCCGATCCGATCGAAACGCGATGCTCTGGCCGTCCGGCGAGAACGTCGGGTGTTCGTCGTGGCTCGCGTTGTCGGCGGTGAGATTGATGGGCTTCTGCCCGCCGATGCGCTGCAGGAAGATGTCCTGGTTGTCGCCCGTCCCCTGTTGATAGACGACGTAGTTGCCGTCCGGCGACAGACTGGAATACGTCTCGACGCCGCGTTGCTGCGTGAGCTGCTCGAACGTGAGCTGAACGGGCGTCGGCATGTGCGGCGCCAGCGTTGCCGCAGGCCGTCGCCCGAGGGCCATGTACACCACCGCCACCAGCAACACGACGACCGCGCCGCCCAGGGCCCACACGACCTTGCGCTGCGACCCCGATGGCGCGCGCGCGATGCCGGTAGGAATCACGCCCCCGGTGTCTCCCGCGCCACCCACGCCGCCCACGCCGC
>JBFJHN010000278.1:0-4857 GCA_041613275.1 Candidatus Krumholzibacteriia bacterium
GGCACGAGTGCGTGCGGGGGTTCACAAAGCGTTGGTGTTAACGTCGTGTACACCACCGCGGAACTGTGAACAGCGTTTACACATGAGTTGGTTGCAAGATCCGTGCGTGTTCCGCGGGAACGTCGTTCGCTCGTTTCAGCGTTCTCCGCGGAAACGTTGTTCGCTCGTTTCTGCGTGTGCTGTGGGAACGATGTTCGCTCGTTTCTGCGTGTGCTGCGGGAACGTTGTTCGCTCGTTTCGAAGATGCGCTCATGCGGGACGGAGCAAGTCGGGGTCCGCGCTTTGCGAACCCCGATGTGCTTGTGCCATTGACGGACTGCCGCCATCAGCGTGAACGTCCCTTTTTCGGTTTCGTCGGGGGATCCGTGAAGCCACCCGGATCGCCATCGTCATCCAGCACCTGGCGCGGCTCGCGCTCGGTCGTGAGTTCCGCGCGCTGCAGCTCCCGCCAGGTTTCAGGTGACAGTTGAGCGTTGCTCGCGCCCGCAAGGGCTACGAGGGCGTCTGAAGTTGCGATCGGCGTCAGAACGACGTCCTGGCTTGTGATCTGAGTGGCTCGATAGATCTTCACCTGCCGAATTTCGGCTGTCGCCGTTTGCGCCAGAAAAGCCATTGTGGCAACGGCGACGAGCACGAAGACGACCTTGTTCCGTGTCATGGTTCCATCCTCCTTGCGAGGCGGCAGCCGCCGCCTGGTGCTGTACCCCGCGGCGGAGAGTCTCCGGCCTCTCGTCTGCCGCTATCTCTAAAACGCTCAGCTGGGGCGGAAGCGCACGCTGCTCAGAGCGCGGAGCAACCGTTGGTCACGCGCTGGTCGCGCGCCGGTTGGGGGATCGAGCGGATCATGGTGGCAGGGTTTGGCGAGTCGTGGCCGTTCGCGCCGATCACGCCGCTCCAGCTAGAGGATGCCGTCGAGGACCTGCGTGAGTCGGTCCACTTCCTCCACCGTGTTGTAGTGCACCATGCTGATTCGGACGACGCCGTTCTGGGCTGTGAGCCCCAGGTCGTCGATCAAACGCTTGGCGTAGAAATGTCCGTATCGAGTGCCAATCCGGTGCGGATCGATTTTCGAGACGATGTCGGCGCTGGAGCGTCCGTCGACCACGAACGAAATCGTGGGCACACGAACGTCGCGCGCGGCCTTCGGCGAGCCAATGACTCGCACCTTACGCTTGTGGCTCAGGAAGTCGAGCAGACGTTCGGCGAGCTGCTCTTCATGCTGGGCGAAGGCGTCGAAAGCAAAGTCGAGCGGCAATCCAGGCTCGCTCGCCGTGCTGGACTTGCCGTGCGCTTCGCAGAAGGCTTCAAGATAATCCGAGAGGCCGAGCATGCTGTAGCTCAGCTCGTAGTTCACGTTGCCGGGCTGGAACTTGTAGGGCACGTCATCGTCGGCGACGAAGAAGTGGTTGAATCCTGGGAGCTCGACCAAATGTTGGCGCCGGCCCCACAGCATGGCGTGGTGCGGGCCGAAGAGCTTGTAGAAGCTGAGCGCGTAGAAATCGGCCTCGAGGGCCTGGACGCCGACGCGACGATGCGGTGCAAACGCGACGCCGTCGACGCAGACCCGTGCACCGTGTTCGTGTGCGAGCCTGGCGATTTCACGGATTGGATTGATCGTGCCCAAGATATTGGACGTATGTGTCACGGCGACCAGGCGCGTTCGGTCGCTCAAGAGCGCTTCGAGGTCTGCGGGCTCCAGCGCAAACGAGTCCGGGTTCAGGCGCCACGTCTTGACGATGGCACCACGCTCGGCAAGCTCGACCCATGGGCCGATGTTCGATTCGTGATCGGAGTTGGTGACGACGAACTCATCCCCGGGCTGCAGCGTGCGAGCGAAACCTCGTGCCAGGATGCGGAGGAGCATCGTGGTCGTCGGCCCCATGACGACCTCGGCGGGGTCCGCCGCGTTCACGAGACGCGCCATCGCTTCGGTCGCCTGCAGGACACGCGCGCTCGCCTCGGTCGAAACCTCGTACGATGCACCGTGTTGCACGTTGCTGCCGACGAGGTATTCCTCGAGTCGACGCACGACGCTGGCGAGAATCTGTGAGCCGCCCGCGTTGTCGAAGAAAACCCAATCGCGCTCGAGGGCCGGAAACTGCGCGCGCACGAAGCTCGGACTGAGCGGCATCAAATCCACCAGGTGTGTGCGGGACAACACGAAAAGTGTCGACGTCAGGATCTACTCGCAGAAGACGCGGATCACGTCACCATCTTCCGAATCGACGTCCACCTTGAGATCGCGCAGTGCTTCGACGAGCTCCTCACCATCGAGATTGTTGAACTGAGCCAGGTCGATGCCATGTTCGGAGAGGTGCTCGCTCGCGCTCAAAGGCATCAGCGTGGTCAGCTTGATTCCGGTTCGAATGAGCCCGATGGGTACACGCACGTTGACCTTGTCGTTGCCATCGACAACCACGCGCAAGTACTTGAGCGGAGCTGACGGTCGGTCTCCGGAATCGCCCGTGGATTCGCCCAGCGGTTTCTTGGCTCCTGAGTCGAGCTGGCTGAGAAGCCTCTCGCCGTCCTCGGGGGTGATGGTCCCTTCGGCGACCATCTTCAGGATCTTCTCTCGTTCTCGTGACATGTCGAAGTCTCCTTGCTCATCGGCACGTGGGTTCAAACGAACCAGAGCCGCACAGGCCTGCGATGCGCGGTCTCGACATCGATGGAAAGTCCGCGTAGCTCGCAAAAAACACGCATGAACGTTCTGAGCTTCGCGGCTTCGGCGGGGCGCGGTCGATCCATGAGCTTCGCGACGCCCAAACAGAACAAGACCAAGGGCCACAGCAGAAACACCGGAAGGGGAACGGGAGGCAGCCAGCGCGGCCCCGGGAGTCCCACGAGCGCAAGTACCGGCATCATGGGTTCAACCTTTCGAGCGCCTCGTCGACGGTAATCTCGCCGCGGGCGAGCTGATCGAGCACGAGCTCGTTCGGCGTGGGCGCGTTGAAAGCCTCGTCGAGCTGGGCGGCGATGGCATTGAGCCGGTTCTTCACGGTTGGGTAGCTCACGTCGAACAGGCCCTCCATCTTCTTGATCGAGCCGTGATGCCGGACGAAGGCGATGACGAAGGCCTGGTCCTCGACGGAGAGCGTCGCCAGGGCGGGCACCTCGAAATCGCCCTCCAGGCGCACATCGCAGCGGGCGCAGTTCATCCTCGTGACGGCCATGGGGCGATTGCACTGGCCACATCGCGCCTTCGAAATATCCATGACCACCTTCCCTTCTAAGCATGAAGTTAGCCCCGTGATCAAAAAAGTCAAGTTAAAAATCAATTTTATTGATTTGGGCCAGGCCGAAGCTGGATCGGGGTCGCGTCGCTGGAGGGGAGGCAAGCGAAAACGCCGCCCCCACAGGTCGGGAGCGGCGTTTCCATCATTGGAAGGGGTGATCGAAAGAGCAACCCCCTGTGCATGTCGATCAGCGATACAGCGCCTTGATCTTGTCGAACGACGACTCTTCAACGGACACGGGCGGCTGAAGCTCGAAGAACGCGTCGTCGTAGAACGGAGCTCCACCCGGACCGCCGGGCTGGAAGTCACCTGTAATGACGACGAAGCGAGCAAACGCGGCATCGGCCGGTGCGGCGCCCGTGATCGTTTGCAGCGTCCAGGTGTTGACCGGAGCGTCGGCCGCCGTGAACGTTCCGTTGCTGATGAACGGCAGAATGGCGGACTGAGTCGATCCGTCCGCCTGAATCCACTCGATGTTCACCGCGGCGACTTGGCCGTTGGCCATCAAGTCATTGGTGTCGTTCCGCATCCAAACGCCACCGTTCCAGGTGTCGCCGGGATTCGTGGGGAACTGCTGAAAGGCGCCGCTGCAGCAGCCGCCGAACATCTTGAGGGCTTGGTCTCCCGTGTTCGGCGTGACGACAGCAGACGAAACGGTGAAGATCCCGCTGCCGAAGACTGTCCACCCATCACCAGGGCCGAAGTACTCGACGCCCGGGGAAGTCGACGGCGACTCGAAACCAGGATTGGTCAACACGTTGGCGAACGCTGGTGCTGCGGCAACCAGGAGCGCCAGGGGAAGTGCAACGCGAATACGACGAGCAGTGGTTGTCATGAGCAGACCCTCCAAAGGCAGGGTGAAGGGATTGATGCAGAGCAAATCGGTCTCAGGCGCGCTCGAAGGCCTGACCACGGGCCAAGCCTCGAGACAAGGCCCGTCACCGCCTTGACCATTAAGGTGCTCCACCACGAAACTATGTTCGGCAACCGAACAAAGTCAAGAGGGTGACAGATGGCGGGCGGCATGAGCGGGCGGCATGAGCAGGCGGCGTGGGCGAGCGGCGAGGCTCGAATCCTTCGGCAGGCGTGCCAGGCGAGCTCCGGCGCTCTTCATAACTCGACGCCTTGGACCGAACCGGTAGAATCGGCGGCGAATCGCCTGACATGCCGGTGCGCGAGCGTCCGATTGCCCGGACGCCTCGGCGCAGGGCCGGCCAAAAGCGTTTCTCGTCGCTGGGGGTGGCGCGTGCAGCCGGGACAGATGCTCTCGCATTACAAGCTCGTCGAGAAGATCGGCGAGGGCGGGATGGGAGAGGTGTATCGGGCGCACGATACGAACCTGAACCGCGACGTGGCGCTCAAGCTGCTGCCCGAGTCGATGAGCGCCGACACCGAACGCCGCGCGCGCTTCCAGCGCGAGGCGCATATGATCGCAGCGCTCAAGCACCCCAACATCGTCACGATCCATTCGGCCGAAGAGGCCGACGGGCGCATCTTTCTCACGATGGAGCTGGTCGAGGGCCAGAGCCTCTCCGAGATGATCCCGCCGGACGGCATGACGCTCGAGCGCTTCTTCGCCGTCGCCATCGAGATTGCCGACGCCGTCGCGTACGCGCACGCC
>JBFJHN010000279.1:0-4839 GCA_041613275.1 Candidatus Krumholzibacteriia bacterium
CCCGCAGCGGGAGTGGCTCGGCTCGCCCGACGGTCTCGGCGGGCCTCGTGACGTGTGCGTGAAATCAATTCGGCGGGCTGAAGACGAGCGGCAGCGTGAAGCGGACGGTGCCGGATTCGATGGCCTGGAAGCGCCAGTTGCGCACCTGGGCCAGGATGCAGCGTTGCAGGCCCGGATCGCCGAGCGTGTCGCCGACGACGCTCAGGTTGGACACGGCGCCCGAGGCGAGAATGTCCATCTGCAGCGTGATCTTGCCGGTCATGTTCGGCGACTTCTTGAGCGCGTTGTCGTAGCAGAACTTCACGCCTGACTTGTAGCGCTGCACGACGGCCATGAGGCTGCGGCTGTCGCGTCCCCACGCCGAGGCCGCTTCGCCGTCGGTGGCCAAGCCGTCGTCGACGACATCGATGCCGCTGCGCGCGACGCCGCGACTCGATGCGCCCTTGCCGGCGCCGGTTCCTTCCAAGAGGCCGTCGATGCTGGAAAGCGCACCGGCGGCGCGCCCGCCCTCCACCTTGCCGACGCCGCTTGCGACGCCGCTTGCGACGCCGCGAGCCGAGCCGCTGCCCGAGCCCGAGCCGGCCGCCGCAGGCACCGTTCCCGTGAGTCCGGCAAGCATGTCGTCGATGTTGGCGGTGGTGTCCTCGATCTGCTTTGCGACCGCCTTGCCCGCGGCGCGACCCTTCGCACCTACCGGCGGCGGCGTCGGCTTCGACGTGCGCCGCGGCTTCGGCGTCGTGCGCTGCGCGGTCTGTTGCGTCGCAGGCTTGGGCTTGGGCGTCTTCGCCGCGCGTGCCGCCTTGGGCTTCGCCGTGGCGCGCGGCTTCGGCGTCGTCACGCGCGGCGGAGGCGGCGGCCGCTTGGCGGCGAGCATGCGCGCAACGCGATCGTGCGGCACGCTGCGCCGGCGCGTTTCCTTTGCGGGCTTCGGCACGACCAGAATGACCAGCAGCAAAACGAGGTGCACGAGCCCGCAAGCGCGCAGCATGCGACGCAGGCGCGGATCGACGCCGCCGATCCAGCGATCCCGGTATGCCGGTGGGACACGATACGGTCTCATGAATCCGTCTCTCCGCCGAGCGCCACCTCGGGCGTCGCCTCATCGTGGATGACGGCGAGCGACACGTCGGTGAAGCCGGCGATCTGACCGGTGTACATGACGCGCTGCAGCAGGCGGAACTCGATGTTGCGATCCCCCTGCACGACCAGACGCGGCTTGAAATCGGGGTGCTGGGCGTTCTGCTCGCGCAGCTCGACGAGCGCTCGGTACAGGGGCTCGACGCGCAGGTCGGTGCCGGCGAGAGCCTTGCCGCTCTCCGCCATCACCTCACCTTCGAGGCTGATGAAGCGGTCGGTGACGGCGATGACCGGCGCGTCCCAGAGTGCGCTCTGCGAAACGCTGGACGGCAAGGTGACCCCTGGAGTCACCGTTCCGGACTGACCGTCGGCGACAAAGCTCTTGAGCAGGAAGAGCAGCAGCGTCGAGAAGATGTCCATGAGCGCCGTTATCTTGAGCATCGGCGCCCCGCCCCCGAGGCGTTTGCGTGCGCGGTGCGAACGTCTTCTGCGCATCACGAGCCTCCCTCATCCGGCCCGCCCAATCCGGCCAGCGCGCAGTCGACGAACCCCGCCAGAGCCGCCACGTCGAGCACCTGGACGACCTCGGCATAGGCCGTGTTCTTTGCGCAGATGACCAGGATGGAGGTGTGGTCGGGGTGCTCGGCACGCACGAGGTCCAGCGTCTGCAACAGACCGTCGGTGTCGCCGTGCTCGAGCTGCACGGTGTCGCTGCCGCGTGCATCCACGTACCAGGCGCTCGGCGTCACGCGCAGTGCCAGCGTGAACTGACTGGCCTGCTGCGGCACCCCACCGCTCGTCGCCGTCGCCAGATCGATGCTCGCGACCGACACGAACACCGCCGACAGCAGAAGCAGCGGCACGATCGCCACGAAGAGATTCATCAACGGCGTGACGTTGAGCTCTTCGGCCCCCGTGTTGCGGGCACGCTTGTCCTTGTTTCGGCGCACGTCGTCCTCCGCTCCGCCAGCTGTGCCTCAGGCCAGGTCACGTTTGCGTACGACCATCGAGATCAAGCGCGCGCTGAACTCGTCGACCTGGTCGCCGATGGACTCCACCTGCGACACGAGGAAGCCGTGCAGCGCCAAGGTCGGCACCGCGATGATCAGGCCGAACGCCGTGGTGTTGAGCGCCTGCGCGATCCCCTGCGCCAGCAGAGCCGAGCGCTGCGACGGATCGGCTGCGTTCACCGCACCGAAGGCGTAGATCAGGCCGAAGATCGTGCCCAGCAGACCCAGCAGCGTCGCCACGTTGGCCAGCATGACGAGGTATGACAGCCGCCTCGACAGCGGTGCGAGATGCACCGACGCCGCAGCATCGGCGCTGTTGAGCAGCGACTGTTCCGTCGTGCCTCCACCGGGCTGATCGAGGATGGCGCTGCCGACGCGCATCAACGGTGCGTTGCCGCTCTTGCAGGTGGCGAGCGCTTGCGCGAGGTTGCCGGCGCGCAGCGCCGTGACCACGCGGGTGAGCAACTTGTCGGCACGGACCCGACCGGCGCTCAGGATGACGACGGTGCGCTCCAGGCCAATGGCCGCGGCGAGCACGCCGACACCCAGAATGAGAAACATGAACGGCCCGCCTTCTTGGAAGAAGGTCGCGACCCAGCCCACGACGTTCACGGTGACCTCCTTGGGGGCGAGTTCGAGTGCAACGGCATCGCCGCCTGACCTCGAACCACGTCGCGTTTCGCCTCCAGCATGGCGTCGTTCAGACGAAACGGAAACAAACGCGCCTGGACGTCGGGCCGCAGCACGTGTGGCACGACGGTATCGCGACCGAACGACTCGGTGGCGCGCGAGACGATGAACAGAGCTTGTGGCGAGTAGAGCTTGCCTTCGATGCGGACCTCTTCGAGGGTCAGCTTCTGCTGCTTGACCACCGCGGGTTCGGGCGTCGACTCCGGCGTGGTGTCCTCGGCCAGCGCGGTCGGCGCCAGAACCAGCGCGCGCAGCACGACGACCGTGAGCCACAGCTTGCGGTACGGCTCCGAAGGCAGGTGCCCGCGCACCCAGAGGGCGAGATCAGTGCGACGCATCGTCGTTCGACTCCTCGTCGGGCGCCGCGCCCGGGGATCCCTCCGCCGGGTCCGTTGCAGGCGATGTGTCTTCGATCGACGGCGCCGCATCCTCGGTCCCCGCTCCGAACAAGAGCTCGTAGACCAGAGAGTCGCTCAGATGCGGTGGCGCGCTCGCCAAGGCTCGACCGTCGTAGACGTCGGCACGCGCGTCCTCGAACAGCCAGTGGCGCAGAACGAGCGCCAGGTTGCTGGACGCGAGCGCGAGCTCCGGATGCTTCTGCGCCAGCTCTTCGAGGATCGCGGCGCTGCCCTCGACGTCGCCGCGGTGCAGATGCGCGAGCGCAAGATTGTGGGCCGCGGCCGGGATCTCGTCGGCGCTCGACAACGCGTCGAGCTCTTGCGCTGCGCGCGCGTGCTCCCCTTCGAGCCAGTCCACATAGGCCAGGTTGGCGCGCGCCGCGTCGGCGTAGGCGCCGTTCCGCGCCGCATCCAGCAGTCGGCGCGCGTCGTCGGTGCGGCCCGCGTCGGCGAGCAGCAGCGCCACGTTGACGCGCACGGGCTCCGACCACTCCTCGAAGCCGCGCGACGAGAAGTAGTGCACGCCCTCGACGCTGCGCCCGCTCTCGAAGAACAGCTTCGCCATGAAGGTGAGCGCCGGCTCGTAGTCCGCGCTGCGCTGCAGCGCGGCATGCAGCGCGCGCACCGCGTCGTCGTACTGATGCGTGGCGGCGTGCACGAGAGCCATCTGGTACCAAGGCTCCGGCGTGTCAGGATGCGAGGCCGCCTGCTGGTGCAGGCTTGCCAGGTCGTGCGTACGCGGCTGCAGCGCGCCGCTTCGGCTGCCGCCGCAGCCCGTCACCAGAACGCTCCCGACGGCGAGCGCCGCAAGCGTGCAAAGTGGCGCGCGACGCGGCGCAACGCTCGCGCGCGCGCGCGCGGCGCAAGATGTCCGTAACGCTCCGATCACGTGCTCTGCCTCCTTGTCGGGGCGCGTGCGCACGTCGCCTGCTTCCTTGCGTTCTGCGATCGGACTCGGATGCCTGGAGCCTGCAAAAGCCATTCCGCGCGCGGGCGTCACTGCTGCGGCTCGACGATCACGAAGTGCGGCGCCGGACGCAGAGGCACGCGACGCAGAAGCGCCGGGTACAAGCGCGTTTCCAGATCGCGTCGCCAGGCGTCTTCCAGCGCCGCCGCGCGGGCGGCGCGCAGACCGGTGGACCAGGCCTCGACGGCCCGCCCTTCGAGTGCGTGTGCCTGCTCGGCGAGCGCGGCGCGATAGGCGATCAGATCGTCGTCGCCCAGTCCGGGCGGCGGCTCGCTCTGCTGCAACGCGTCGCCCAGATGCACCAGGCTCTCGCCCAGGCGCAGGCTGGCGGCGGCGTGCCACGGCTCGACGCCGGCGTCGATCGTCGCCTTGTATCCCTCGAGCATCGTTTCGAGCCCGCTCTTCTTGCGCGCCAACGATTCGTCCAGCGGCTGCGTCAACACGACGCTCTCGTACGCCGGGCGCTGGCGCTCGGTGAGCTGGAACACCGCCTCGGCGCGCTCCACCGGCTCGAGGTGCTGCGACACCGCAAGCGCGCTTTCGTAGTGCGGTGCAGCGTCCTCGACCGACGGCGCCAGGCGGGCGCGGCGCATCCACAGATGCGCTACCAGCGTGCTGTCGTCGGCGCTCTTCGCCCGGGTCTTCAGCGTGTCCAGCACCACGCGATACTCGGCGTCGGCGGCGCGGGCGTCGCCGG
>JBFJHN010000280.1:0-4825 GCA_041613275.1 Candidatus Krumholzibacteriia bacterium
GCGTGCCAGAGCCGCAACCGGATCGTCTAGCCGCACCGCTCCGTCGATGCGGTAAGGCTCCCCCGCGGGGCTGCCGATGAGCTGCCCATAGGTGCGCGCATTGGTCTCGATGCGCGCCAGGTAGGCCGGATCGTTGAGCAGCGTCGGTGCGTCGTTCGCGTGGCGCTCGAACTGCGAAGCATAGCAGCGCAGCGAGCGAAGTTTCGCCGCGAGCTCGTCGCGGATGTCCACGACGAACGACGGCGTCATGCCGTGGAAGTCGAGTGCCTGCAGGAGCACCGGGCGCGTGACCGGGGGAACCTCCGGAGTGTGGCGCCGGACGCCGCACCAGAACTGCGCGTGACGCACCAGCGCAGCCAGCTGCACGTGGTCGGGATGGCGCGCGGCATCGTGGGGCGCGACGATCACGCGTGGTGCGTGCGTGCGGAGCGCGGTGACGACGATCCGCAGCTGTTCGGGATCCTCGGCGCGCAGGCCGCCGTCGGGCAGTTCGAGGTTGAAGCGCGCCTCGACGCCGAGCACCTCGGCGGCGGCGGCGGCTTCCTCCTGGCGCGTCTCGACCGTACCGTTGGTCGCCAGCTCACCGCGCGTGGCGTCGCAGATGGCGGTACGGTAGCCCTGCTTGGCCAGCTTGGCCAGCAAGCCGCCGCAGGCGGCCTCGGCATCGTCCGGGTGCGCCGCGAACGCGAGAACGTCGAAACCTCGACCGCCTTCCATCACGTATCCTTCCTCGCGCTCAATCCACCGCAACGAAGTGCTCGACGCGACCGTCTTCCAGCGCGTCGAGGTGGAGCGCCGCCGTGCGCTCCAGGTGCGCCCCGCTGCGGGCACCGCCGTACGACAGCAGCCACAGCGCGGCCAGGACCCTCTCCTGGGGACGCGAGCGTGGTCGCGTGCGTGCGCGAAGCGCTGCCAGCCCGGGCCTGCGCGTCCACAGCTCGTGCAGCGCCACGTCCTCGAAATGCGCCACCAGATCTTCGCACAACGAGCGCGCGCGCCGGCGGGCACGGCCCACCCGGGAAGCGTACGCGGGCTTGCCCTCCAGGGTTTCCAGCTGGGCGTCGAGCTGCGTGAACGCGGATTGCAGCGCATCGACGTCGGCGGTCACCGCACCGCGCGCACAGGCGCGCCAGGCCGCCTCGTCGTCGCGCAGCACGGCGCCCACGTCGAGGCCGAGCCCGCGGGCTTCGTTCCACGCGTCGGCGTCGCCGTGCGTCATCGTCAGGCGCGGCACCAGCGCCGGCTCCGGCACCTCGAGCAGCCGGCGCACCGCGCGCAGCTCCAGCAGGTAATGGAGCTCGCTCGGTCCGACGACCTGCGCGACCACCGGCAGCAACAGGTCTTGCACCAGCGGTCGCAGCACCACGTTCGGTGCGAGGCTTTCCGGCTCTTCGCGCAGGGCCTGCCGCAAGGGGCCAAGGTCACCGTCGATCTTGTGACGCTGATCGTCACGGAGCAGAAACAACGCCGTCCGCGTGCTGGCAGCGGAGAGAGCGCGCGCGTAGCCTTGGGCTTCGAGCGCGTTCCCGGAGGCATCGACCTGCGCGGCGACGCGTGGAGCGACATCGAGGTAGCGTTCGAACAGCGGCCGCGCGTGCCGCCGCAGCACCGCGCTGCGGGCATCGAGCACGGCGATCTCCGGAAACACGCGTCGCAGCAGACGCGCCACCCAATCGCCATGGTCGCGCGCGGCATCGGGGAGCACCGCGCGCAGCGTGTCGCGCCGGGATTCGGGCAGCGACGCCAGCGCCGCTGCAACCGCAGCTTCGTCGCCCTGCGCCGGCAAGGAGCCGACGAACGCCTCGCTGCGGCGCTCGGTGCGCGGCAGCTCCAGGAAGCCAACGCCGCCGGTGGGATCCGGCCAACCCACGCGCGCGATCTCGTCGAAGTCGACATCGTCGGTGGCGTTCCAGAACACCGGAACCACCGGCACGCCGTGCGTGCGCGCCAAACGTTGCGCCGCAGCGACCGCCGTCGCCGCCTTGTAGAGCACGAGAAGCGTACCGCCGGCGCAGCCCGGTTGCTGTCCCGTCACCACCACGCGCGCCTGCGCGGATCGCACCGGCTCCCAGCTCGGACGTGCCTCGTCGTCGAGCTCCTGCAGGAGATCGTCGACGAACGTCGTGTGCGCACCATCGGAGCGCTTCAACCACGCCCCCGGCGCAGGCGCACGCAACGCCTCGGGCAGCGTCCGCTGCACATGTTCCGTCGTGAGCTTGCCGTCCCCGAGATCCGTCCAGGGCAGCCGCGCGGCGATCTCCATACACCCTCCGAACGCGTCTCGACGAGTGTATCACGCGTTTGCGCGCGCTCGTGCGCACAGCACCAAGCGCGGGCTGCGTTCGGAGTCGAAGTCGCCGCCGTCGTAGTCCCCCCACACCCGCTGCACCGAAAGCGCGCAGCTCTCGAGCGCGGACTCGATCTGTGCGCGCGACCACAAACGCACGATCTCGCGGTAGCGATGCGTCGCGTCGCCATCGCGAAGCTCGATGTCCTTGATGACACGCTCCCCGGCATCGTCGAGTCGACGCGTTTCGCATACCTCGAAACGCCCCACCCTGCGCCGCGTTTCGGGAACGAGGTCGCTCCGTACGCGCGCAGCGTTGAACAGGTCGAGTACGAGCGTTCCCGTTTCGCGCAACACGCGCCGTACCTCGCGCAGCACGTGCACGTCTTCAAGCGCGTCGGCGAAGTACCCGAAGCTCGTGAACATGCTCAGCACCAGGTCGAAGCTGGCGTCTCGGAACGGCACGCGCAGCATGTCCCCGCGCACCAATGCGACGTGCGCGTCGACGCCGTCGCGTCGCGCGCGTCGCAGCAGCTCGCGCGAGAGATCCACACCGACCACATGCGCGCGGCGCCGCGCCAGGGCACGTGCGTGTCGTCCGGCGCCGCAGGCGAGATCCAGAACGCGTCGCCCGGCCAGCCCCAGGGGCTCGAGCAGATGGCGCGTGACCCGCTCGGCTTCGGCGTCGTCGCGGTGTGCGTACACCTCGAGGTAGGTGGCGTCGAAGGCGCGCGCGTACCAGCGGCTGTCGTGCGTCATGAGGGCTCGATGGTCAGGGCCTGCTGCGTCGGAACGAGGCGGGGAGCGTCGAATCGCGACAGCACGGTGTCGCCGGCGAACGCGTCCAGAGTCTCGGGCCAGTTGAGCGTGTGGTGCAGCCCCCGACTCTCCTTGCGAAAACGCGCGCACTGCACGATCAGACGGCCGACGCACGCGAGGTTGCGCAGCTCGATGAGATCGGGCGACAGCCGGTAGCGCCAGTAGTAGCCTTCGATGGCGTCGCACAGCAACCCGATGCGCTGCTCGGCGAGCTCCAGCCGCGCGTCGCTGCGCACGATCCCCACGTAGTCCCACAGCAAACGCCGTACGGCGTCCCAATCGTGGTCCAGGATCACCGTCTCGTATGTCGGCGTCGTGCCTTCGGCCGACCACGGCGCCACGGCCGGGGTGCGCTCGGGCAGTCCGCGTTCGCGCATGTCGTCGACGACGCGTGAGGCGAAGACGAGCGCTTCGAGGAGCGAGTTCGACGCCAGGCGGTTGGCGCCATGCAGACCGGTGCAGGCGGTTTCTCCCAGCGCGTACAGGCCCGGCAGATCGGTACGCCCGTGGGAATCGACCAGGACACCGCCGCACATGTAGTGCGCCGCCGGAACCACGGGAACGAGGTCTTTCTCCATCCGCAGCCCCAGGCGCTCGCACGCGGCGTAGATGCTCGGAAAACGCTCGCGCAGGAACGTCTCGCCCAGATGACGCGCGTCCAGGTGCACGAACTTGTCGCCGCGCTGCTTCATCTCCTGATCGATCGCCCGCGCCACGACGTCGCGCGGCGCCATCTCCCGCCGGGCGTCGTAGCGGGCCATGAACTCCTCGTGCGCCCCGTTCCGCAGAATCGCTCCCTCACCCCGCACCGCTTCGCTGACCAGGAAACGACTGCCGAGCGCGTCGTACAGACAGGTGGGGTGGAACTGCACGAACTCCATGTTGGCGATGCGCGCGCCGGCGCGATAGGCCATCGCGATGCCGTCGCCGGTAGCGACGTCTGGATTCGAGGTGTAGAGGTACGCTTTGCCGCATCCGCCGGTGGCGAGCACCGTGGCACGCGCCCGACAGGCGATGATGCTGCCGTCGGCGCGCAGCACGTAGGCGCCGTGCACCGTCCATTCGTTTCGCGACGCGTCGGCGTCGTGACGCCCTCCCAGGAGGTTGATGGCCAGCGCGTCTTCTTCCACACGGATGCGCGGATCGCGCTGCACGGCAGCGTACAGCGCGCGCTCGACTTCCTGACCGGTGAAGTCCTTGAAGTGGACGATGCGGTTGGCCGAGTGTCCCCCCTCGCGTCCGAGCTCGAGGTCCGACGAAGCGGGATCCGTCGAGAAGCGCGCGCCGAGCTGCATGAGTTCGCGGATCATGCGCGGACCCTCTTCGATCACCATCTCGACGATCGGGCGGCGACAGATGCCAGCGCCGGCACGCAGCGTGTCCTCGACATGTGCGCCGAGGCTGTCGTCGCGATGCATCACCGAAGCGATGCCCCCCTGCGCGTATCGCGTCGACGAGTCGGTGGCACGGCGCTTGGTCACCACGCGCACGCTTCCGAGGCGCGCGGCCTTCAGCGCCGTCAGCAGGCCGGCCACGCCGCTGCCGATCACCAGGACGTCGGTGGCGGCGTCGTGTTCTGGGGGCATGGACATGTCTTCCTTCGAGGGGGAGCGTTCCATACGGGAGCGTATCCCCGCGCGGCGCGCGGAGCAACCGCACCGTCCGTCATGCGACGCGACGCGCCGTTCCGAGGCACGCACGTGCCGTCCGGACGCGCCC
>JBFJHN010000281.1:0-4824 GCA_041613275.1 Candidatus Krumholzibacteriia bacterium
CCCGCACGCCATCTGATACAAGATGACGCCCAACGAGAAGACGTCCGACTGCGGCCCCACGGCCAGGCCCTCGGCCTGTTCGGGCGACATGTACGCTGCGGTGCCGACGACCTTCTCGCCGGTCAGAGTTGCGTCGGACCGCAACGTGCCCCCGGACGTCATCGCGCGTCCGAAGCCGCCGGACGTCGGCGTCCTCCCCGAAGTCGGAGTGACACCCGCCGTGGGGGTGGTCCCGGCCGTCGGTTTGGCTCCGGACGAGGCGCCCGCGGAGGCTCCCGAAGAGGTCCCCGAGGACGTCTGCCCGTCGCCGTCCTCGCCAGCGCGCTGCTCGTGCTGCTGCCGCAGCTTGGCCAGCCCGAAGTCGAGCACTTTCACAGTGCCGTTCGGCGTGACCATGATGTTGTCCGGCTTGAGATCGCGATGCAGGATGCCCTGTTCGTGCGCTGCGGCCACCGCATCCGCGAGCGGTATGGCCAGGTCGAACAGACGCTCGAGCGGCGTGGCCTCTCGCAGCAGCTTGGTGAGCGGCGCGCCGTCGACCAGCTCCATGGTCACGAACGCAACGCCGTCGCTCTCCTCGACCGAGTGCACGGTGACGATGTTGGGATGGTTGAGCGCGGCGACCGCCTGGGCCTCGCGGAGCAGGCGCGCACGCAGGAGCTCGTCGTCGCCAGCCCAGCGCGGCAACATCTTGAGAGCGACGTGCCTCTGAAGACGGACGTCCTCGACACGCCACACTTCTCCCATGCCGCCGGCGCCGATCTTCTCGATGGCGCGGTAGTGGGCGAGGGTGTCACCAGGTTGCAACGACACGCTCCTTCCCGCGCGAAACACCACACCGCGCGGGTCCCCTTGTGCCGCCCGCCGAGCGCGGGCCGATTCCTGAGAACGATGGCATCATAACACCGCGGGACGTCCCGGGCGCGACCCGCAAATGCGCCCCCCGACGCCACTTGCCTCTCACCGCCCCCACGACTACGATGCTCGCATCGACGTCCTCGAAGCACTTGCTCCGCAACGGCCGGGTTTTTGGCTGGGCGGCTTCCCCAGGCGAGAAGGAAAAGGACCATGAACACTCGATGGCTCGTTCGTTCTCGATCGCTCGTCCGTTCTCGGCGGCTCGTCCGCTTTCCACGGCTCGTTCGCTTCGGAATTCTCGGCCTCGCGCTGGCCGCGACCGCTGTCCCGGATGCATGGGCTCAGGCGACACGCTCTGTGCAAGCCGAGCTCGAAGAGGTCATCGTCACCGCGCAGAAGCGCGAGCAAAACGTCAAAGACGTGCCCTCGTCAGTAGCGACGCTGAGCGACGAGAAGCTCGACGTCATCAACTCCGGCGCCCAGGACATTCGCTTGCTGTCCGCGCGCGTCCCCAGCCTGTACGTGGAATCCTCGTTCGGCCGCACGTTCCCGCGCTTCTACATCCGTGGCCTCGGCAACACCGACTTCGATCTGAACGCGTCGCAGCCGGTTTCGCTGGTCTACGACGAGGTCGTGCTGGAGAACCCCATCCTGAAGGGCTTCCCGATCTTCGACCTGGATCGCGTCGAGGTGCTTCGCGGGCCGCAGGGAACGCTCTTCGGTCGCAACACGCCGGCAGGCATCGTCAAGTTCGAGTCGCGCAAGCCCACCTTCGAGACCGACGGCTTCGCGCGCGTCTCGTACGGCCGCTTCGACACCGTGCAGTTCGAAGGCGCCGTGGGTGGGCCCCTGTACGAGGACAAGGTGGCCGGTCGCGTCTCGGTGCTGTACCAGGCGCAGGACGACTGGGTGAACAACTCGTTCACGTCCAAGAGCCGGCCGCTCGGCAACTACGACGAGTTCGCTGGACGCGCGCAGCTGCTCATCAAGCCCAACGACGAGTTCAGCGCGCTGCTGAACGTGCACATGCGCGAGCTCGACGGGACCGCACGCCTGTTCCACGCCAACATCGTCGAGTCGGGCAGCGACGAGCTGCACCCCGATTTCGAGCGTGACGAGATGGCGATCGACGGCCAGAACACGCAGCAGGTGCTGGCGCGTGGCGCCGTCGCGAAGCTCGAGTACGATTTCGGACCCACCACGCTGACCTCGGTGAGCGCCTACGAGAACGCCGAGCTCTTCAGCCGCGGCGATATCGACGGCGGCTTCGGCGCCGCGTTCGCGCCGCCCACCGGCCCGCGCGGCAACATTCCGTTCCCGTCCGAGACGGCCGACGCGGTGCCGAACCTCGATCAGTTCACCGAGGAGATCCGCCTCGCCAGCAACGACTGGGAGCAGGTGAACTTCCAGGCCGGCTTCTTCTACTTCTTCGAAGACCTGGACATCGAGAGCCTGAGCTTCGGCACGTTGGGTGGCGGAGTGCAGGACGGCTTCGCCTCGCAACGCCAGGAGGCGCGCGCCTGGGCGTTGTTCGGCACCGTGGACGTCGACGTGACCGAGGAGTTCAAGCTGTCCGGTGGCGTGCGCTACTCGGACGACCAGAAGGAACTGACGGCGAACCGGACGCAGTCGCCCATCGGGGGCGGAGCGATCGGACCGCTCACAGCCGACCCATCGTCCGACTTCGTCAGCTGGGACGCGACGGCGCTCTACCAGGCTACCGAGGATGTCAACGTCTACGGTCGCGTGGCGCGCAGCTTCCGTGCTCCCAGCATCCAGGGTCGCGTGCTGTTCGGCGACGCATTGTCGATCGCCGACACCGAGAAGATCATCTCGTACGAAGGTGGCTTCAAGACGCAGTTCCAGCGTCGTGCGCGCGCCAACGTGAGCGTCTTCTACTACCAGATGGACGATCAACAGCTCACCGCCGTCGGCGGCACACAGAACTTCAACACGTTGCTGAACGCCGACAAGACCACGGGTGTCGGCTTCGAGGCCGATATCGAGGTGCGACCGCACGATCAGGTGTGGGTGACCGCAGGAGCCAGCTACAACAAGACCGAGATCGACGATCCGAGTTTGGGCGTCGCGCCGGGAGCGGCGCCGGGCCTGACGGTGCTCGATCCCGCCGTGCCCGGAAACCCGGGCGTCGTGTCGATCAACGGCAACTTGCTGCCGAACGCGCCGGAATGGGTGTTCAACGGCACGCTGCGCGCGTCGGCTCCGGTGCGTGATGCGGGCGAGGTGTTCCTGTAAACGGATTGGTCGTATCGCAGCGAGATCAACTTCTTCCTCTACGAGTCGGTGGAGTTCCGCGACAAGCACCTCGTCGAAGGTGGCGTACGCGTGGGCTACACGACTGCTGACCGTGGCTACGAGTTCGCGCTGTTCGGACGCAACATCACCAACAACCTGTCGCGCACCGGCGGCATCGACTTCAACAACCTCACCGGCTTCGTCAACGAGCCCTTCACGTGGGGTGTGGAGATGCGTCGCAACCTCTGACCGGGACCGCAAGACCTCGTCGAAACGAGAACGTGAGAAGGGGCCGCCACGCTCGAACGTGGCGGCCCTGTCGCATTCGGATCGAAGCGCGACACGCTATGCGGAAGCACGCGTATGTCGTTTCTCCATCTCGTGCAATGCGTGGTCCACGGTCGTGACGATCTCGAAAACACGGTCGAGCCTCAGCGCTTGCAGCAGGTTCTGCGCGCGGTGATTCGGCGCCGCGAACAGGATTTGACCGCTGATGTTCGTGAAGCTCGTGTACATCTCGACCAGCACACCGATCAGCATGCTGTTGAGGCTGGTCGCACGGCCCAGGTCGACGACGAGCTTGTCCGTCCCCTCCACCAACTCGGCCCGTACAGCGTCGCGCATCTTGCCGATCTCGCGCGGGCTGATGAAGCCTTCCGGCAGCTCGAGAATCGCTACGAGCCGGGACTTGTACAGTTTGAACGCCATGTCCATCACCCCCTCTTACGACCAAGCGCCCAGCTTGCGCAGGGCATCGGGCAACGTGGGGCCGATCTCGAAAACGCGTGCCAGCTTGGTGACCGTCAGCAGATCCTCGAGGTTCTTGTCGAGGTCCGCGAGGATGACGCGTCCGCCTCGCTTGACGTAGTTCGCGTGCACGCCCACGAGAACGCCGAGCGCCATGCTGTTCATGCGTCGCACGCTTCCCAGATCGATCACGAGCGCCACGTTTCCGTCGGCGGTGAGCTCACGCAGGGTGTGGCGCAGCTTGTCCGTGTCGCCGTCGCCAAAGAAGTTCCCGCGCAGCCTCACGAGCGCCACGTCGGCCCGATTCTCAAGATGAACGCCCATGGTTTTGCCTCCTCCTGAGACACTTCCGGGGCTCACACGGCGTACGCCCTCGCGCCCGTCGCGGCCCCGCCTTCAAATACAAACAACGTCGCCGCGAGTTGGATGCGAACATCCTCGAGACCGCGGTGTGGTCTGGGTTGCCCCGCGACGGCAGGCTGCTCGGGTGCACGGTTGCTGCTACAATGCTGCGTCCACGCCATCCTCGACGTACCGCTCCGGGCCCGCTGTCGGCCCGGCCCTCGACGCCATCCGGACGGAGGGAACACCATGCTCACAGCTCGTCGTGTGCGCCTCATGGGGCTCGTCATTGGACTCCTGGCGGTCATCGCAGCCGGCCAAGAGGCATCCGCGCAGTGCGCCGCCAAGCCGCCGCTGCTCAACTACACCGGCGCCGGCCGCAATCCATGCCTGTGCCTCATCCCCAACGATCAGGTGGGGGCCATCTTTCAACCGCCGGCCGCAGATTTCCCGCTGGAGGTGCTGTCGGTGGGCATCTACTGGGGCTCCCAGTTCGGCGGCAACCCCGCCTCGCTGGAGCAAGCCATCCACATCTATCAGGGCGGCTTGCCGAATCCGGGCACGCCGGTGTTCACGCTGCCGGGTCCGACGCTCGTCGATGGGCAGATGAACGCTTTCAAC
>JBFJHN010000282.1:0-4819 GCA_041613275.1 Candidatus Krumholzibacteriia bacterium
GCTCGGCGTTGCCCTCGCTCGATCGGATCGGGCAGACGAGGCACGCGCCATCTTGAAACGACTCGAAGAAGTGCGCGCCGAGGGCTGGGTCTCGCCGGTCGACGTTGCCCGCGTCGAGTCCGCGCTCGGGAATCGGGATGCGGCGCTTCGCCTGTTGCGCACGGGGGCCGAGGCCGGCGATTTCCGGATCCCGAGCCTGCGCTACGGCGTGGGCCATCTGTTTCCAGAGCTGGAGGGAGATCCGGAAGTCGAACGTTTGATCGAAACCCTCGATTAGTCTCTGCGACCTGCGTCTTCACCCACGCAGCCAAGCGCCAATCGGGCGCGGCTTCAAGCAGGACCCTCGCGGCGAAGCGCGTTCACCATCTCGTCGAGCTTTTGCAGGAACTGCGAGCGGTCGCGCTTGGAGAACGGCGCCGGGCCGCCGGTCCTCGTGCCGTGATCGCGCAGGTAGGCCAGAAGATCGCGCGTGGCGACCGCCCCGCCGATGTTGTCCTCCGTGAACGGCCGCCCCTTGAGCCCCAGTACGCTAGCACCCTTTTCGAGGCAGCGCGACGCCAGCGGAATGTCGCCGGTGATCACGATGTCGCGCTCGTCCACATGATCCACGATCCAATCATCCGCCACGTTGGGGCCTTCCTCGACGACAACGAGCGTGAGCCACGATGCTTCGGGTGCGCGCATCCACTGGTTGGCGACCAGCGTGACCTGGAGGTCGTAGCGCTTGGCCACGCGAAAGACTTCCTCCTTCACGGGGCAGCCGTCGGCGTCGACGAAGATGTGCAGCATCACGAACTCCCGAATTGCGTCGTTCGCCCGAGCGTGCCCTTCAGTCTCCAGCGTCGCCGGCGCGCTGCCGGTCGAACAGCTCGCGGAGCCATGTCGGTTCACGCGGCTCTTCGCGCGGCGTCATCCCGAGGCTCACCGCCCAGCGATGGATCCACGAAAGGCCACGTCGACCGACGTACTCATCGGGGAGGTGATAAGCCTCATCCGCGAGCGCCTGTTCCAGCGTCACGAACGCGTAGCCCCGGCGCTCCATCATCTCGACAAGCGATCCGAAGTGATCGGCGTTCAGCTCGTTGGCGTGCAGCAGCAACACCTGAGGCGGCTCGTAGCCTAGCACCTCGACCGACCATGTTTCGAAGAACCCGAACACCTCTTGCATGAAGGGCACGTACGCTTCGGCGACACGCTTCATTGTAGCCTCATCACCGCGCGCCTTGGCGTGCGCGTACGCGGCAGCGAAGATCCATTCCTGATTGTCAATGGTCACCGGCGCGTTGACGTAGCCACGCTCGTGCAGAAAGTGCTCGACCGCGCGCTTCGTCTCCGCGGTCTCGCCTGTGTGCAGGTACGGATAACGGAAGTAGCGATAGCGCGAGCCGCGGGTCTCGGCCCGGGCGCGTGAGATCCGTTCGCCTGCGACGATGTCGTCCGTGAAACGCTCCACGACCACGCGGTTCAAGTCTCCATGCGAGAACGTGTGGTTGCCCAGCTCGGCGCCTGCGTCCAACCACGCGTCCAACAGCTCAGGCAACAGTGTCGCACGGAGCGAGTCGCACACGCGGCCTTCGGTCACCAGACCCACGACGGGAACGCCGTGCGCGCGAATCGTGTCGGCGAGCCTCCCCGTCAGCCGGCGCCATGCATCCGCGTCACAATCCCCGCCCACGACAGCGGTCCCCGGCAGGTCGTCGAACGTCACCGCGACCCGTCGCCCCTCGGGTTGCGCCGCGGGTGCTCCGAGCCGAGTCTGGGCGTTCGGTTCCGTGGGTTGGGATACGTCCGGAGAGTTCGAGCGAGATGCGCCCGCGCAAGCGAGCAGTGTGGTGCCGGCGATGGTCGCGACCCGCGCCACCTGCAAAGGCTCGAACTGGGCGGTTCGCGGAAATCGCACCGATCTGTGTCCCCCGCACCAACGTCCTCGGCCGCTCACACGCAGGCACACTACAGGCCTCATCCTCGTGCTTCAAGCGCGCGGGGATCGCGTGGGAACACGGTATCGCCGTGCTGAACGCGCACGACGGCGTGCGCACCTGGTCTAACGCAGGACGACCATCCGGCGTGTCTCCCAGAAGCGCGGTGTGCGCATGCGGTTCCAGGCCGGGGGCCCGTAGACCCCCGGTTCCAGGTCGAAGGTCCCCGGACGACACGCGGGCGACCCAGATGTCGCCACGCGTCGCGCCGGTTAGCGCTTCTTGGGCGTCACGCGCACGGACTTCTTCTTGCCATTGCGCTCGATCTCGAAATCGATCGGCTTGCCCGTTTGCAGCAGCTCGTCGAGAACTTCGATGGGATCATGGTCGCGCATGGACTTGCTGGCGATCGTGAGTACCCGGTCGCCGGCGGCGAGACCGTCGCGCTGCGCTGCGCTTCCCGGCATCACTTCCATGACGCGCACGCCGGTCTCATCGGCGTCGATGGCAATCCCCACCGAGTACGGATTCCCCACCGGGGGATACAGCTCACGCAGCGCGTCGGCTCGGTTGCGCATGGCCTTGAGCTGTTTCTGCGAGTCGATCGCGTTCGAGATGATGATGAAGAAGTTGTTCGGCGCCATCGTATACAGGATCTCGAAACCAAACTGGTTGCCGCCGATTCCCATGGCGCGTCCGCCGGGGCCGACGATGCGGCGCACGTGCTGCCGGTCGATGATCTTGCCGGCGTGAAGCGCGTTCAGCCAGCGCGCCATGTCGCTCACGGTCGACACCTGCCCGCCGCTTCCTAACACCAGCCACGACGTGCGGCCCCAGTACGGAGGCGCATTGATCTCGCCGGAAGAGTTCATCCCCGTCCCCACGGCCAGCCGCTCTTCGGGAATCGCTTCGCCGAAGAACCCCGTGCTCGTCATCCCGGCCGGCTTGAACAGGTTCTCCCGCGTGTAGTCTTCGTAGCTCTGACCGCTCACGATCTCGACGACGGCGGCGAGCACGCCGAACGCGGAATGCGAGTGCGCCCGCCCCTTCCCCGGCTCGAACCGCAGCTTCATCGAGAAGATGCGGCGCATGGCCTCTGCGCGGTCGATCCACGTGTGGTCGGGATTCTCATCACCCGGCAGATCGTGGAAGTCCTGCAAGCCCGAACGCCCCGTCATGAGGTGCTCGAGCGTGATCGAGCGCTTGTCGTCGGGCACGTCGTCGAAGTGCCGGGTGATGGCGTCGGAAAGATCGAGCTCGCCGCGTTCGTACAGCTGCAGGATTGCCGCCATGGTGAAGTCGATGGGCGTCGAGCCGATGGCGAAGATCGTCTCCGGCTTGTTGGGAATGCGCTTCTCGGGGTTGGCCCATCCGTAGCCCTCGTGCAGCACCACCTTGCCGTCGCGGACGAGGATCGCGGCACCCGAAAAGCCGTTCTCCGCCTCCGCCTCGAACCACTCTTGCAGCGTGTCCCAGGTCAGCTCGACGGGATTTGTGCGACCGTTTGCCTCAACCGGCTTGGCCTCGAACGCCTTGATCTTGTGCGGCTTGGAGTCCGTCAACTGCAGGGTGATCTCGAAATCGGGGCCGCTCGGCGTCTCCCACAGCGTGAGTACGCGCATCGGTCCTTCCGGCATCATCTCGGCCAGCTGGCCGTCGCGAAGCTTGTTCCGCAGCTCTTCGAGCTTGGCGATCGTGCGCGCACGCGCTTCGCCCGTCGCCAGACTGGGCGCGAAGTGCTCCGCCAAGTAGTCGGCCGTGTCCTCCGTACCCATGATGTACTGCTGCAGCCGCATCGCGGCCTTCGCGCGCGGCGAGTTGGGTGGCTGCTGCGCGGCGGCGACCGACACGAGACCGAGCAGGAACGCGCTGGCCACGGCGACGAGAAACCTTATCGCGTGAAGCCTGAATGGCGACTGATGAGTGGCGCTTGGCGGCGCAACTGCGTCGATCCGTGTCATTCTTCAATTCCCTTCGATGGATCTGAACATCCGGTGCGGTTGTTGGCGTGGTTGGCTCAGTTCTCGGGCTGTTGCAGGATGACTTCTTCGGCGAGCTTGCGGGATCCGTCCGGCGTCCCCGCTTCGATCGTGATCTTGCGACCGTCGCCGTCGTCCTGTACATCGACCGTGCCGACGAGACCCCGCGCGGCCAGCTGTTCGAGAATTGCTGTGCGCAGCTCTTCCGTGTTTTCGCCCTGCACATCGATGTCGAATACGACACGACTGATCCGCTTGCACACGGACTCCGAGATGTGACCCGTGAGCGGAGTGACCTCGTAGCTCAGACCTTTGGCGTGGCCCACGTGCTGCTCGAGAACGCGCAGCACGTCGTCGCGTCGTACGTGCTGACCCCACACGAGAAGGTCGAGACCGCGCGGCTGCCCCTCGATGGAGCGCATGCGGAACTCGACTTTCTCGGCGCCCACGCGCGCGAGCGCGGACTGCAGCACGCCGCCGCGAAGCATGCTCCCCTCGACCGCCGTCTCGCCCTTGAACACCACGTCGGCGTCCTGCGTGCCGGGGCTCACGGCGCGGACATCGACTTCGAATGTCACGTCATCGGACGCCACGTCGTCCGACATGCTCGCATCTTCCGTGCCTTCGCCCACCGGTACGAACAGCAGCCGAACGTGATGGCCCATGTCGACGGGCGTCTCGGTCGGCAGCTGGCACGCCGCCCCCGTCAGCAGCACCACGGCCAGCGTTCCGAACGCGTAGCGGGCCACTCGATTGCGCGGACTCAACATGGCAGTCCACCACCTCCGTTGTGTGTACCAATCTTCGTAGTCGGCCATGACCTTCGCTTCGAGCCTCTCGGATAGCTCCCGCCCCGCGTCGTCACGCGGATACATCTCTTGCATCGTCTTCCGGAACTCCCCCCGACGCATGACTACCCCC
>JBFJHN010000283.1:0-4808 GCA_041613275.1 Candidatus Krumholzibacteriia bacterium
CACAGCCGAAGCACGCAAGCTTCGGAGCATGACGCTCCTGCAGGCACAGCTCGTCAGCCATGCGGCCATTATCGTCGACGCGCGCGACGCCGCGCAACGACCGCGTCGCGGTTCCGCCGCGCGGGCGCATCGGCTACAGTTGAGCGTACGCGCTTCAAGACAGCCGATCCGTGCCCGGATCGATCCTCCGGCCCCGATCGAAGTGTCAGGTCCGGATCGACACATCGCCGACGGGAGTCCCTGTATGCGGTCTCGATCGACGTTCGCCCTGCCGAAAGCCGTGCTTCCGGTCCTCGTGCTCGTTGCCTTCAGCGTCGCGCTCGGAGCACCGCGCGTCGTCTCCGCCGACGGCATCGACGCCGCAATGCGGAGCATCACGCCGGAAGCGATCCGAGCCCACATGAGCTTCCTGGCCGACGACCTGCTGGAAGGACGCGGCACCGGCACGCGCGGCTATCTGCTGGCCGCCAAGTACGTCGCGGCGCAGTACGAGCAGCTGGGATTGAAGCCCGCCGGCGGCGACGACGGCTATCTGCAGTGGATGGAGCTGCGCGAGACGCGTCAGGTCGAAGACGCGTGCCGTTTGACGCTGGTCGGCGCGCAGGGGCAGAAGGCGCTCTCGTACGCCAAGGACTTCCTGATGAGCGGCGATTCGGTGCGCGAGCACACGAAGGGCGAAGCCGATCTGGTGTACGTCGGGTTCGGCGTACAGGCACCCGAGATCGGTTACGACGACTACGAGGGCATCGACGTGCGTGGCAAGGTCGTCGTGATGCTGCGCGGTGCACCTCCGACGTTTCCGCACAACGAACGCGCCTACTACGCGTCGGGGCGCACGAAGCGCGAGGTCGCGGTGGCGCGCGGCGCCGTGGGCATGATCACGTTTCTGACGCCGGAAGACGCCTCGAAGCGCCCCTGGGAGAAGTCGGTGGTGAACTCCAAGATTCCGTCGATGCGTACGCTGGGCGCCGACGGCGAGCCGCTGGACGTCTCGCCCGAGATCCAGATCTCCGCCTCGTTGAGCGAGGCGGGTGTGAAGGCGTTCTTCGCCAACGCTCCGAAGAGCTTGGACGCCGTCTTCGAGGCCGCCGAAGCCGGCACGCCCATGTCCTTCGCGCTGCCACACCGACTGCGCTACGCGCGCAGCAGCCGGCACGCGAAGGTGCGTTCGTGCAACGTGGCCGGGCTGCTGGAAGGCTCGGATCCCGAGCTCGCGCGCGAGACCGTCGTGTTCACCGCACACCTGGACCACCTGGGCGTGGGCGAGGCCGTGGACGGCGACGCCATCTACAACGGCGCCTTCGACAACGCCTCGGGCACGTCGGTGCTGATCGAGGTGGCGCGCGCCATGGCCGGCATGTCGCAGGCGCCGCGGCGTTCGGTCCTGTTCCTGGCCGTGACCGGCGAAGAAAAGGGTCTGCTCGGTGCCGCCTACTTCATGGACAAGCCGACGGTGCCGCTCGACGGCATCGTCGCCAACGTCAACCTGGACATGTTCCTCATGCTGCATCCGCTGCGCGACATCATCGCCTTCGGCGAGGAGCACACGACGCTCACGCAGCCGGTGCGACGCGCCGCGGCGCGTCTGGGCTTCGAGGTCACGCCCGATCCGATGCCGTCGGAGGTCATCTTCGTGCGCAGCGATCAGTACGAGTTCGTGCGCAAGGGGATCCCGGCAGTCTTTCTCGTCGCGGGGTTCAAGGGCCACGAGCCGGGGAAGGTGTCGGCGATGAACTGGATGCGCGACATCTACCACACGCAGAAGGACGACATGTCGCAGGAGATGGATCTGCAGTCGGGCGTGACGTTCGCGCGCGCGAATCTCCTCGTTGGCTGGGAAGTAGCCAACGACGACGCGCGTCCGACGTGGAACGAGGGCGACTTCTTCGGCGAGAAGTTCGCGCGCGACCGCAACGCGCAAGCCGGATCGCGCTGATGGGGTGAGCGGCCGTCTCGCCGGTCAGTTCGCGCGCGGCGCCAGGCGTCCGAACGTGAGCCTGCGGAGCGCCGTCGCCAGCATGCGCCGCGCCGTGGCGCGCTCGTTGGGGATGATGTCCTCGACCAAGGTCACGGTGGTCGGAAGCAGCACGAGCGTGAGGAAAGTCGACACCGCCAGCCCGCCCATGATGACGAGCGCCATCGAGTAGTAGTACACGCCAGCCAGCGTCGGCTTCTGCACGACGATGGGCACGAGAGACAGCAGCGTCGTCATGGCCGTCATGAAGATGGGGCGCAGGCGCTCGCGCCCGCCCTGGATCATGGCTTCCTCGCGTCCCATGCCCGCCCGGCGGTAGCTGTTGATGTGCTCGATCATCACGATGCCGTTGTTGACCACGATGCCAATGAGCAGCAGCAGCCCCACCGCCGCCGGCTGATCGAAGTCCGTGCCGGTGGCCAGCAGCGTCCAGGCCGCGCCGCTCAGCGCGAACGGCAGTGCGACGAGCAGCGCGAACGCTTGCCGCTGCGACTCGAACAGGCTGGCCATCACCGCATAGATCAGCATCAACGCCAACGCCAGGTTGGTGAGAAACTCGGTGGCCTTCTCCTTCTGTCTCTGCTGGAAGTCGCCAAAGCTCCAGGCGTAGCCGTACGGCATCTCGAAGTCCTGCATGGCGGCGCGCACTTTGGCCATGTGCTCCTCGCGCGTGCCTTCCTCGTAGCGCGCGCTCACCCAGACGCTCGTGCGGCGCGAGTCGCGATTGATGCGCTGGGCGCCCGGGACGACGCGGAAGTCGGCGATGCTGGCCAGCGGCACGGTGCTGCCGTCTTCGAGCTGCATGCGCAGGTTGCGCAGCTGCGAGAGGCTCTCGCGGTCGCGCTCGTCCAGCGTCAGGCGCATCTCGACCTCGCCGTCCGGTGTGCGGAAGCGTCGCAGCGGGCGGCCGCGGAAAGTCAATCCCACCACCTGCGCCGGCTGATCCAGATTCATGCGGTAGCGCTGCGTCAGGGCGCGATCCAACGTCACGTGCAGCTCCTGCGAGCCCTGCTGGTTGCTCGTCGTGGGCTCGATCAAGCCGGGGACGGTGTCCAAACGCAGGCGCGCCTGCTCGGCCAGCTCGGAGAGCACCTCCGAGTCCTCACCGGTGAGCATGAAGGCCACGCGCTTGCCGCGATCCTGGCGCCAGAAGCGCCGGTTCTCGATGACCTCGAGCTTGACGCCGGCCACGTGCGGCAGCACCTCGGGCAAACGGCGCCGGATGGCGGCCAGGTGCTCCTGCGTGGCCTTGTCGTCGACCGGGTACAGGCGCGTGATGGCGAAGTTGTCGCGCCAGAAGCTGTAGATCGACTTGAGCTCGAACTCCTCGCGATAGACATCGAGCGACTTCTCGACCAGCGAGACGATCTCCTCGGCGCGCTCGAGGCTGGGATCTTCGCTGAACTCGTAGCGGAGCTGCGCGAACATCTCGCTCTCGTTGGTGTCGAAGTTCTTGTCGATCTTCATGAAGGGGTAGGCCGCCGACGCGGTGATCGCGATGCCCAGAACCGGTGCCAGCCAACGGTGGTGCAGCGTGAAGCGCAACATGCCCACGTAGTGACGCTCGAGCCACGGCATGAAGCGTCCGGGACGCTGCTTCTTGGCGCGGATGAAACGCGCCGTCGCCAGCGGAATGAGCGTCTGCGTGACGAGCAGCGATGCCAGCAGAGTGAACGAAACCGTGAGCCCCAGCTCCTTGAGATAGATGTTCATCTCGCTGGGCTTGTTGAAGATGAGCGGGAGAAACGTGATGACCGAAGTGAGCGTGGCCGCCGTTACCGCAAGCGACACCTCGCGCGCTCCCAACAAGGCCGACTTGCGCGCGCTCAGGCCCTTCGACTGGTAACGGAAGATGTTCTCCATGACCACGACGGCGTTGTCGACCAGCATGCCGATGCCGACGATGAGCCCGAGGAGCGACAGCGTGTTCAGCGTCTTGCCCTGGAGGAAGATGACGCCACAGGTGGCGACCAGCGAGAAGGGGATGCACAGCACGGCGACCAGCGTCGTGCTCATGCGACGCAGAAAGCCGTACAGCACGATGGTCGCCAGAATGGCGCCGAGGACGCCGGTGTTGCGCAGATCCCCCAGCGTCTTGTGGATCTCGCTTCCCATGTTGAACCACACGAGGATGTTGATGCCCTCGAGCTCGGGATCTTCCGCCATGCCCTCGAGGCGCGCGACGACCTCGTCGCAGATGAGCACGGCGTTGGCGTTGGATTCCTTGTTCACGGTCAGACCCACGGCGAAGTTGCCGTCGAGGTGGCGGCCGTACTCGAGCGGCGGCTCCTCGTAGACGACGTCGGCCACGTCGCCCAGGCGCAGACCGCGCGCGTCGAGCGGCAGCTCCGCGATCTGCTCGACGGTGCGGAAGCTGGCCACGGTGCGCAGGCTGTAGCGGTTCTCGTCGTTGCGCAGCACGCCCAGCGACTGGTCGAAGTTGCTCGACTGCAAAAGCCGCACGACCTCTCGCACGTCGACGTTGTGCTGGGTGAGATCGGCCAGGCGCAGGTTGATGCGCACCTCGCGCGGATTCACGCCGTCGAGGTGCACCTGCGCCACACCGGGAATGCGCTCCAGCGGCCGGATGATCTTGCGCTCGAGCAGGTCGTAGCTGTGGCTCAGGTTGCGGTTCGAGGAGACGCGCGCCTCGAGCACCGTCTCGGCAGTCTCGGTTGCGTCCCAGTTGCCCGACACCGAGATCTCACCGATGTCGTCGGGCAGGTCGCGCCGGATGCGGTCGATCTTCTCGTGCACCTCGACGCGCACGAGGTTCATGTCCATCGACCAGTCGAACTCGCATCGGATGCCGCCGCCGCGCTGGTCGCACCAC
>JBFJHN010000284.1:0-4805 GCA_041613275.1 Candidatus Krumholzibacteriia bacterium
CCTCGACCGCAAGCGCCTGTGGGTGTCGGTCTATCAGGACGACGACGAGGCGGCATCGCTGTGGCAGCGCATCAGCGGCCTGCCGGCCGAGCGCATCGTGCGGCTGGGCCGCGAGGACAACTTCTGGGGGCCGGCCGGCGAGACCGGCGCCTGCGGACCCAGCTCCGAGCTGTACTACGACTCCGGCGCCGACCACGGCTGCGGGCGTTCCCGCTGTGCGGTGGGCTGCGACTGCGATCGCTACATCGAGTTCTGGAACCTGGTGTTTCCGCAGTTCGACATGCAGGACGACGGCACGATGGCGAACCTCGCGCATCCGGGCATCGACACCGGGATGGGGCTCGAGCGCACCGCTTTCATCGCACAGGGCGTGCGCGACAACTTCCACTCGGATCTCTTCGGGCCGATTCTCGCGCGGGTGCAGGAGCTCTCGGGCATCGAATACGAACGCGACGACGCCACACGTTTGGCGATGAACGCAGTGGCCGATCACGTGCGCGCGCTCACCTTTGCGCTGGCCGAGAACATCTATCCGTCGAACGAAGGCCGCGGATACGTTCTGCGCCGCGTGTTGCGGCGCGCGAGCGGCAAGCTGCGCTCGCTGGGCGTCGTGGAACCTTTCTTGTACCGGTTGGTCGAGAGCGTCGTCGAGGTCATGGGCGACGCTTATCCGGAGCTCGGTCAGACACAGGCGCGCGTGGCGACGCTCATCGAGGCCGAAGAGCAACGTTTCGTCAGCACGCTCGAGACCGGGATGACGCGCTTCGAGGCCGCCATCGACAAGGCCTCGGCGCAGGGCGGCGTGCTGGCCGGCGCCGACGTCTTCACGCTGTACGACACCTATGGCTTCCCACCGGAGCTCACCGCCGAGATGGCGCAGGATCGCGGCGTGCGGCTCGATCTCGACGGCTTCCAGAAGGCGATGGACGAGCAGCGCAAACGCGCGCGAGCGGGTGCCGCGTTTCGCCAACGCTCGTCCGAGGGTGACGTGTCCGAGGTCGTGTGGCACGAGCCGGGCGAGACGCAGTTCCTGGGATACGAGGGCGTTCACGGCGAGTCGCCGCTGCAGGTGCTGCGCTGGCGTCAGGGAGAGCGCCGCGCCGACGATGCGCGCGACGGAATGGCGCTGTCGGGCGAGATGTTCGAGCTCGTCCTCGAACGCACGCCGTTCTACGCCACGGCGGGTGGTCAGGTCGCCGACCAGGGCGTTCTGACCAGCGACGATCTCATCTGGCGCGTGCTCGACGTCCGGCGCGACGACAAGCAGATCGTGCACGTGGCCGTGCTGCTCCAGCACCCCACCGACGTCGGCAGCTGGGACGAGCTGGTGGGATGGATCGGCGCGCGCGACGGCGTCCTGGTGCGCGGCACGGTCGAGGAAGACGTGCGCTGGGACACGGCGCGCAACCACACCGCGACGCACCTGCTGCACGCCGCGCTCAAGAAGATCCTCGGTCCGCACGTCACGCAGGCCGGCTCGCTCGTGGCGCCGGACCGCCTGCGGTTCGACTTCAACCACTTCCAGGCGCTCGAGCCTGCGCAGTGGAGCGCGCTCGAGAACGCCATCAACGACATCATCCTGCGCAATCTGCCGGTCGAAACGCAGGTCAAGGACTACGAGCAGGCCGTTGCCGACGGCGCGGTCGCCATGTTCGGCGAGAAGTACGACGACATCGTGCGCGTCGTGAAGGTGGGCGACGAGTCGATGGAGCTGTGCGGCGGGACCCACGTGCGTCGCACCGGGGACATCGGCTCGTTCGTCATCACGTCGGAGGGCAGCATCGCAGCCGGGGTGCGGCGGCTCGAGGCGCTCACGGGGCGCGGCGCGGCGCAGTTCGTTGCCGCCATGCGCGAGCGCCAAGCGGTGCTGTCGCGCACGCTCGGCCTCGGGCCGGGACAGGATGCGGTGCGGCGCATCGAAGAGATGCAGGAGGAGAATCGCAAGCTGCGTCGCGAGCTCGATCAGGCGCAGTCCAAGCTGGCCGGCAGCCTGTCGACCGATCTGCTGGGCGGCGCGGTGGAAGTCGACGGAGCACGCGTGGTCTCAGCACGCGTGGACGTGGACAGCGTCGACGCGCTGCGCGAGCTGGCCGACGCGCTGCGACGCGATCTGCAAAGCGGTGCCGCGGTGCTTTCTACCGAGATGGGTGAGAAGATCGTCTTTCTGGCCACCGTGACCGACGACCTGGTGCAGCGCGGCGTCAAGGCGGGCGAGATCGTCAGCCACATCGCGCGCATGACCGGCGGCGGCGGCGGCGGCAAGCCGCACCTCGCCCAAGCAGGTGGTCGCGACAAGTCGCGCTGGCAGGAGGCGCTCGACGAGGTGGTGCCGCTGGTGCAGTCCAAGCTGGTGAAGTCGAAGGCGTGATGTCCCAGGCGCAAACCGGAGGCTCGGCAATCGCCACGCGCACTCGACCGCGGTTCCGTTCCGCGCTTCACGCGCTGGTCGTTCTCGCAGCGTCCGTGGCGTGGAGCCCACCGCTCGCGGCGCAGCTGCCGTCGCGCGAGCAGAACGAGCCGAAGTTCGAGATGTCGACGGAGCGCGAGCCGGAAGGCGAGGCGCTTCTGCGCCGCAGCCTCCCCAGCGGACAGCGCGACGAGCTCCGTCGTCTGCGGTTCCTCAGCGTCGAGGTCCTGGACGCGCAGATCGACGCCACGACGTACGTGCTGGGGCCGCACGACGTCTTGGCCGTCATGATCCTGGTCGGCGAGATGCGTCTCGAAACCCTGCCCGTGCTTCCCGAAGGCATCGTGCTCGTGCCCCACATCGGCGCCGTGCAGGCTGCGGGCCTGACGCTGCAAGACTTCCGTGATGCGCTGCATCGCGCCGTGCGCAAGCGCTACCAGAACTTCGAGCTCTACTGTTATCTGGCCGAGACGCGACAGTTTCGCGTCTTCGTCACCGGGGAGGTCCGCGAGCCCGGCACGTTGGTCGCGCGTCCGTACGAGCGCGTCTCGGACGTCGTCGAGCGCGCCGGTGGCTTCACCGACAACGCCTCGCGCCGTTTCGTCGAGCTGCAGGTGCGCGACGGCCAGCGCACGCTCGTCGATCTGGATGCCTACTACCTGCGCGGCGAGATCGAGGCCAATCCACACGTGCGCGACGGCGCGGTGGTGCACGTGCCGCCGCGGCGCAGCGAGGTCTTCATCTCCGGCGCCGTGGCCGTGCCGGGAACGTACGAGCACCGCGACGGCGAATCGCTGCAGCAGCTCCTGGCGATCGCCGGTGGGCCGACCTTCGATGCCAACCTGAGCGAGGTGGCGGTGGACGAGATGAACGCCAACGGCGAGGTGCGCCTGCAGGTCTACGACCTGCGTGCCGCGGATCCGCGCCCCGAGGACGTCGTGCGTGTCGCGGTGCCGTCACAGCTGCTCGGCCGCCGGCGCGTGTTCGCGATCCTGCCCGACGACGAGCGTCACACGTTGTACCTGTCGCCGTCCGAGACGCTGCAGGACCTCGTGCGACGCGTGTCGCTTCTCGGGGCCGATCCCGAGCTCGCCGACGCCCGCCTGGTGACGCGGGACGACAGTGGCGGGCAGGTGACGTTGGACGTGGACGTGCAGCGCGTCCTGGCCGGTGAACAGGATCATCCCTTGCAGGACGGCGACGTGCTGTCCGTGCCGCCGGTGCGCGACTACGTCTATGTGTCCGGCTTCGTCGCCCGACCCGGGCGCTACGCCTACCGAGCCGATTGGACGTTGGGGGACTACCTGGGCGAAGCGGGTGGCGTGGCCGCAACCGGTAACCGCGATCGCGCCACCGTGCTGCGCCCGTCGGGCGAGCAGCGCAGTGCGACACGCGGCGATCCCGTGCGTCGTGGCGACACGATCCACATCAACCGCAGCACCGGCGGTAAGGTGGCCACGTCCCTCGCCATCCTCACGAACATCAGCGCGCTCGTGATCTCGGTCGTCGCGCTGACGCGCTGAGGAGCCATGTCGTGGGCGAAGCGTCCGTTGCGCGTGAAGCGAGCTCGCATCGACGTCGGGTTCTCGTGACCGGCGCCGCCGGAATGTTGGGACGCGCCGTCGTCGAGGCCTTCGCCGTCGATCATGCGGTGCAACCCCTGCATCGGGCCGACTGCGACCTGACGGACGACGAGCGCACGCGTCGGGTCATCACGAAGCACGCGCCCCACATCATCGTGCACTGCGCAGCGTGGACCGACGTCGACGCCTGCGAAGGCGATCCCGAACGCGCCATGCGCGAGAACGGCGACGCCACGCGTCACGTTGCCGAGGCTGCGCACGACGTCGATGCCGCGCTGTGCTACGTGAGCACCGACTACGTCTTCGACGGGAGCAAGCCCTTTCCCTACCTCGAGGACGATCCGACCGCGCCGATCAACGCCTACGGCCGTTCCAAACGCGCAGGCGAAGAGCACGTGCTGGATCGGGTCCCGCGCTCGTGGGTGGTACGCTCGAGCTGGCTTTTCGGACCGGGGGGACGTAACTTCGTGCGCACCATGTCCGATCTGCTGCGCACGCGCGAGGAGGTGCGCGTCGTGAGCGATCAAAACGGTTCACCCACGTACACGCTGGATCTCGCGCTGTGCCTGCGCGCGCTCACCGCAACCGAGACCTTCGGGGTGTTCCATTGCACGAACGCGGGAGCGTGTTCGTGGTACGAATTCGCGCGCGCGATCGCAACGCACGTCCAAAGCGCGTGCCGGGTGATGCCGTGTCGCAGCGACGAGTTTCCGCGTCCGGCGGCACGGCCGGCCAATTCGGTGCTCGCCAATCGGCGCTACGATGGTGCCGGGCTCCCGCCGCGCCGCACCTGGGACGAGGCCTTGCGCGCCTAC
>JBFJHN010000285.1:0-4803 GCA_041613275.1 Candidatus Krumholzibacteriia bacterium
ACGTGACGCACTTAGATCTTGCCCGCCGCAACGTTGGCGACGCCGCGCTGCGCGCTGCGTTGGAGCTCGCGATAGACGTCCGCGAATTCGTCCGCAACGGTCTGGCGCGCGAAGCGCGTGGCAAGCTCGAGGTTGTTGCGTCGCATCGCCTCGAGAAGGCCTCGCTCGTCGAGAAGACGTTGCAGTGCGTGTGCCACCGCGCGTGCGTCGCGCGGCGGCACGAACAAGACGTTCTCAGGTTCGCACAGGTGGTCGGCCGCTGCCCGCATGCGCGTGGTGACGATGGCCATGCCGCTGGCCACGGCCTGGAAAACCGACATCGGAAAGCCTTCGGCGTGGCGCGTGGGAAGCACCAGCACGTCACAGCCGCGATAGAACGCCGTGGCCTCGTCTTCGCGCACGGCGCCGACGAAGTGCACGCGCGAGTCGAGATCCAACGCACGCGACAAACGCTCGGCCTCGGCGCGTGCCGGACCGTCCCCGACGACGACCAGATGCGCCCGCGCATCGTCGACCAGCCCCATGGCGCGCACCGCGTCGTCGAGCCCCTTGGACCGGATGAGCCGCGCGATGAACAGGAACACCACGGCGTCCCCGGGAAGCCCCAGGCTCGGGCGTACGTCGCCGCGCGGTCGATAGCGCTCGAGATCGAGGCCGTTCTTCACCACGTACACCGGCTTGTGAAAGCCGGCGTCGTGCAGATCGCGCTGCTCTTCGGTCGAGAGCACCGCGATCGCTTGGATGTTCGAAAGCAGCGTGCGTACGAGCGCGCGCCACAACGGATGACGCGTGCGCAGCCAGTGCGTCTCCGACCCGTGCCACTTGAGAAGAAGCGGCACCCGAGCGCGGCGTGCAGCAAGCGCAAACGCCACGTCACGCCCGATCGCCTTGCGATCGAACGCCGTGTTCAGGTGTACGAGGTCTGGTGCCGTGCGACGGACGCGCCCAGGGAAGCGCACCACGTCGACGAGCTGGTGCCGCATCTTCGTCACCAGAGCTTCGCCCTCACCCCAACGCCCGTACGCGAACGTCTCCACCTCGACGTCGCCGCGCGCGCGCAGGTCGTCGACCAGCATCGGCAGGTGCAGCGCCGGGCCGCCGCCGTGCGCACCCGCGGACGGGATGCCCATGAGCACGCGTCGTGTCGTGGGCTCTGCGTCGTGCGACGGCTGCGTCATACGGTCTCCCGATCGCGCGGCATGTGCCACTGCGCCAGCTGCAGGAGGATCCACGTCTGCGCGGTGTGATCTTCTTTGCGCGCGCGCTGCCGTTCGACGAGGTCGCGCACGCAGTTCGTGTCGACGAGACCGTCCAAGGCGTCGAGGCGCTCGCGCGCGGCCAACAGATCGGCGGGACCCGCGCCGCGTACCCAGGCGTCGAACGGAACGTTGAAGCCGCGCTTGCGCGCGCGCAGCAGCTCGGACGGCAATCGTGAGCCGAACGCCGCGCGCAGGACGTGCTTGCGACGGTAGCCCGGCAGCTTCACGCGCGCGCTGACTCCCGCCATCAGCTCGACCAGCCGATGGTCGAGGAACGGCACGCGCGCCTCGAGCGACGTGGCCATGCTCATGCGATCCACCTTGGTGAGCATCTGGCTCGGCAGCATCATCTTCAGGTCGAACCAGTTGAGCCGGTGGAAGCTCTCGCGCGCCGGGCACGCCTGCACGACCTCATCGACGAAATCGCGTGCCGGACGGGGCGGCGTGGCAGCGCCGCGCAGCAGCGCGGCGCGCAGCCGCGCATCGGACCATGACTGCTTGGCCGTGAGACGATCGACGAAATCCAGATTGGCGGCGTCCACGACACGCGCTGCGCGAGTCAGCCGGCGACGCGCGCCCGCGGGGACCAGCCGCCGGCCGAGCGCCAACGCGTCGGGAACCATGCGCCGGCGCAGGAAGCCGGGCAGCCGCGCCCAGCTGCCGCTGAACTTCTCACCCTGGTAGCGCGTGTAGCCCGCGAGCACCTCGTCCCCCCCGTCGCCCGTCAACACGACGGTGACCCGCTCGCGAGCCAGCGAGCACACGATCCACGTCGGCAGCGCCGAGCTGTCTCCGAACGGCTCGTCGAAGTGGTGCGCGAGCGTGTGCAGGGTGCTTTCGAGCTCGTGCGGCACCACGCAACGCTCGAGGTGATTGGTGGCGTAGCGCGTGGCCACGAGACGCGCGAGATCGCGCTCGTCGTGCTCGGCCGACTCGAACCCCATGGTGAACGTCCGAAGCGGATGCGGCGTGTGCGCGCTGGCCAGCGCCACGATGCTCGACGAATCCAACCCGCCCGAGAGAAACGCGCCCAACGGCACGTCGCTTCGCATCTGCAGGCGCACCGCGTCGTCCAGGAGGGCCGCGAACTCCTCGACCACGCGAGGCTCGTCGCGACGCGCATCGCTCTCACCCACGGCCGGCACTTCCCAGTAGCGTTGCATGCGCGGCGAGCCGCCGACATCGAGCGTCAGGTTGCAGCCGGCGGGCAGCTTGCGCACGTGGCGATACATCGAGTGCGGCTCCGGAACGAAGCCGAAGGCCACATAGGCGTCCATCACCTCGCCGTTGGGCTCGGGATCCACACCCGCGCGCAGGAGCGCCTTGATCTCCGAACCGAAGACCAGCGTCTCGCCGTCCCACGCGTAGTGCAGCGGCTTGATGCCCAGCCGGTCGCGCGACAGGAGCAAACGCCTGCGCCCGCCGTCCCACAGGGCGAACGCCCACATGCCGTTCAGGCGCTCGACGAAGCCGTCGCCCCACGCTTCGTACGCGTGCACCAGCACCTCGGTGTCACTCGCCGTGCGGAAGGTGTGCCCGAGCGCCTGCAGCTCCGCCCGCAGCTCCTTGTAGTTGTAGATCTCACCGTTCTGCACCACGGCCAGGGAGTGATCCTCGTTGAAGAGCGGCTGATCGCCGCCTGCGACGTCGATGATGGCGAGCCGGCGCATCCCCAACCCCACGCACCCCTGGACGAAGAAGCCCTCACCGTCCGGACCGCGGTGGCGCAGGCTCCTGGCCATGCGTGTGATCCGATCCGCGTCCACGGGTCGTTCGGGATCGCGGTGCATGACGCCGGCTATCCCACACATGGATTCTCACTCTCGAACGAGTCGTCCTCAGTACACGACGTCGGTGACGTCGACGAAGCGATACGGACGCTCGGCGTCTTCGAACCAGTAGCTCTTGTTCTCCAACAGCGGGTACTGCGCACCGAAGTATTCGTTGAACACGAAGCGGAACGTGTTCACAGGGGTCATGTTCGGATCGATGTCGGTCTTCCCCACGCCGGGAAGGTGCAACGCGTTCAGGATGTGGATCTTCATCTTGATGATCTCGGGACGCATGCGATCCTCCGCGCCCATTTCCAGAAGCTCGGCAAGGTGCGGGCCTTCGTCGGACTGCAGGATGATGACCGGCGGGCGCTCCGAGGCCGTCAGCAGCGAATCCACCAGCTGGCGCAGACGGAGGTTGGTGTACTCGAGCTGCCGCACGAAGTTTTCGTGTTCGCCCCGGGCGGCGAGGGCACCGCGCGCCGGCATGCTTCCATCGCGGTCGAACACGTACGGAGGATGGGGGATGAGAAAGTGGGCAAAGACGAACTTCGGGCCGGGCGCCGCGGCGATTTCGGGGAAACGGTCGAGCTTGTACAAGACCTGGCGCCGGTGAAGCACCTCGAGGTCGACGAAACGATAGAAGATCGGATAGGCGACGGTGGTCGCGATCAGGTGACGGGTGAACTCGGTCACCGGAAACGAATACACGACGTTCACGTCGGCGTGGGCGCTGTGGCGCGTCGGCTCCCACCAGCTGCCAAAGTGCACGTACTCGTAGCCGCGGCGGCGCAACAGCCGCTGGACCCGATGGTCCTGAATCAGCCCAAACGTCACCGACGAATCCGTGGTGTCTTCGCCAATCCGATCCCGGACCGCGTCCAGATACTCCATGTTGAGCGACGAGGCCAGCGACATCGGCGTCGTCGCGTAGTTCGCGCGCGCCGTGTCGAACACCACGAAGTCCCGGGCGCGGAGGAAATCGAGGAAGGGCTGGTTGTCGAAGCCGAAGCTCTCACGCAGGGTCATGGCGTTCGGATAACGATCCAGGACGATGTAGTAGATGTCCGGCGTATCGCCGTGGCGTGTCGCGTCCGGGAGCGGCGGGCCGTCCTCGCGCAGCGCTGCGAGCGTGGTGCGCGTGGCTGCGCGTTGCGACATCTCGTAGGTCACGATGCGCGACGCCGGAACGATGACCAGGACGAACGCCATCAGGTTGAGCACGGTGGTGATCCGACGTGAGACATGCCGAGGTCGGTTGATCGCCCACGCCGAGCCTGCGGTGATGAGCAGCCAAGCGACCAGAATGAACCGGTGACGCCCGAGGACGGGGTGAAGCACGGGAAAGAACACGTGTCCGTACGAGAACACCAGCAGCACCAGGACGGAGGTCAGGATTGCGGCGCGGTCCAGATGGCGCACCGCGATCCAGGCAATCCCGAGGCACACCAACGCACCGAGCACGGAGACGAAGAGTGGGATCCAAAGCACACGCGGGAGCACCTCGTCCTGGTTGTGCGCGAAAAGCGCCAACGCGGGATACGCGGCGAACAGGAGCGGGTGGATGATTGCGGCGCGGTGTTTCATGCGTGGGGGTGGCCTTCGGACGTTTCGGGAGCTGCGCTTCGTGGGTTCTCCTGGTGTCAGACCGGCGCGGGTTCCGAGCGCTTTCTCATCAGATAGAGCGTGCGCCTCGAGCCCTGCGCTGCCTCACGCGTCTCGGTGGCGAAGAACGGTTGGAACGCGGCCTCGAAGCCTTCGCGCGTGTAATG
>JBFJHN010000286.1:0-4770 GCA_041613275.1 Candidatus Krumholzibacteriia bacterium
CTCCGGGATCAGGTCCGAGGGCTTGGACACGTGGAACGCGCCGGCGGCGATGAACAGGATGTGGTCGGTGCGCACCATGCCGTGCTTGGTCTTGACCAGGGTGCCTTCCACGATCGGCAACATGTCGCGCTGGACCCCCTCGCGGGAGACGTCCGGCCCGTGGCCGCTTTCGCGGCCGGCGACCTTGTCGATCTCGTCGACGAACAGGATGCCCGACTCCTCCACGCGGCGGACCGCTTCCCTGGAGAGCTGGTCGGGATCGATCAGGCGGTCCTCCTCCTCGCGCTGCAGCACCTCGCGCGCCTCGGCGACGGTCATCTTTCGGCGGCGGGGTTTGCCCTGGAACATGCCGGGCAGCAGGTCCTTGAGGTTCATGTCGAGCTCTTCCATCCCCCCCGGGGTGAAGATCTGGAACCCGGTGCTGGGCGTCGACTGGACCTCGACCTCGATGACGCGGTCCTCCATTTCCCCCGCCTCGAGCTGCCTGCGCAGCGCGTCGCGGCTGCGCTCCCACGATTCCTGCTCGTCACGGCCGCGTTGCTGCGCTTCGGCGTCGGCGAGCCGGGCCGGCCGCGGGCGGGGCGGCAGCAGCACGTCCAGGATTCGCCGGTTGACGGCCCGCTGCGCCTTTTCGCGCACTTCCGCGCGACGCTCCTGGCGCACCAGCTCGACGCCGATGTCGACCAGATCGCGCACCATCGACTCCACGTCGCGGCCGACGTAGCCGACCTCGGTGAACGTCGACGCCTCGACCTTGAGAAACGGGGACACGGACAGCCGCGCCAACCTGCGGGCGATCTCCGTCTTGCCGACGCCCGTCGGCCCGATCATCAGGATGTTCTTGGGGATGACTTCCTCGGCCACCTCGGGCGCCAGCTTGCGCCGCCGCATGCGGTTGCGCAGCGCGACGGCGACCGCGCGCTTGGCCCGGGACTGCCCCACGATGTAGTTGTCGAGCTCGGCGACGATCTGGCGCGGTGTGAGCGCCTGATGATCCGCATCGAGTCGCACGAATTCGGTGGCGCTCATGATGTCTTCCCCAGCGTGAGAATCGTGGTGTCGCGGTTGGTGTAGACGCAGATGCCAGCGGCGACGTCCAGCGCTTCGCGCACGACGTTCTCGGCGTCGAGCTTCGCGTGTCGCATGAGAGCGCGCGCGGCCGCGAGCGCGAACGGTCCGCCCGAGCCCACGGCGAGGATGCCGTCGTCGGGCTCGATGACGTCCCCGTTGCCCGACAGCACGTAGCCGTGCTCGGCGTCGAGAACGATCATCAGAGCATCGAGCCGGCGCAGAATGCGATCGCTGCGCCAATCCTTGGCCAGCTCGACCGCGGCGCGCGCCATGCGCCCGTTGTGCTCGTCGAGCTTCTTCTCGAAGCGTTCGAACAGCGTGAAGCCGTCGGCGGCCGAGCCGGCGAAGCCGGCCAGGATGCTGCCGTCGCGCAGCGCGCGCACCTTGCGCGCGCTGGCCTTGACCACCGTGCTGCCCATCGTCACCTGGCCGTCACCGCCCAGCGCGACGCCGTCGGGCGTGCGCACGCCCAGGATCGTCGTCGAGTGAATTCTTTGCGTCATCGTGGATCCTTCCGCAGTCATCAGGCGCGCGGATGCGCGCGTTCGTAGACGCGCTGCGCGCGCTCCATGGACACGTGTGTGTACACCTGCGTCGTCGAAAGGCGACTGTGGCCGAGCAGCTCCTGCACGGCGCGCAGATCCGCGCCTGCGTTGAGCATGTGCGTGGCGAAGCTGTGGCGCAAGACGTGCGGGCTGGCCTTCGAGGCCGCGGCCGTGCGCCGGATGGCATCGGCCACGACGCGCTGCACCGTGCGGCGCGACAGACGCTTGCCGTTTCGCCCCAGGAACAGCGGCACGCGCCCGTCGGTGTCGGGCACGGGCACCGGTGTGGCATCGCGATACGCGCACACGGCACGCCGCACCATGCCGGTGAACGGCAGCGAACGCTCCTTGTCGCCCTTGCCCACGACGCGCAGGCTCTCGGCGCGCGCGTCGACATCGTCGCGATCGAGCGCGACGAGCTCGGCGAGACGAATGCCGGTGCCGTAGAAGAGCTCGAGGATGGCGCGGTCGCGCAGGCCGTGGCGCGCGGTTGGATCCGGCAGATCCAGCATGCGCAGCGCTCCCGGCTCGTCGACGAAGCGAGGCAACGTGCGCGGCGCCCGTGGCGCACGCACGCCCAGCGTGGGATCACGCTCCAGAGCGCCGATTTCGACCTGATAGCGGAAGAACCTCCGCAGCGCGGCGAGATGTCGCGCCACGGTGCGCGGGCTGCGACGCGCGCGCACCAGCGTGGCCACGTGCGCGCGCACCTGTTCGCGATCGACACCGCGCAGCGCGCGCACGCCGTGCGGCACGGCGTCCAGAGCGCCGAAGAACGCGGTCAGGTCGCGCCGATAGGCGTCGACCGTGTGCGGCGAACAGTTTTGCGCTTGCAGGTGCTGCAGGAACGCCTCGAGCAGCGGCGACGCAGGGCGCGGCGCGGGAGCCTTGCGGCTCAGTCGACGTACTCCTCTTTGCATTCCGGACACTTCTTGAAGATTCCCTTCGCCTTCGTGTTTTTCTCGACCAGATTGCCGACGCCACAGGCGGTGCACTTTTCACCCGTCGGCTTGTCCCACGAAGCGAAATCGCAGTCCGGATAGCGGCTGCAGCCATAGAAGATGCGACCGCGGCCGCTGCGCTTCTGCGTCATGTAGCCGCTGCAATCCTCGCGGGGGCAGTCGACGCCGATCGACAGCGGCTCGGTGTACTTGCAATCCGGGTACTGGTCGCAGGCGGCGAACTCCCCGTAGCGGCCGCGCTTCTTGACCAGCTCGCCCTTGCAGTCGGGACACGGCTTGCCCAGCTTGACCAGGCCGTCTTCGCCGTCCAGCGATTTCGTGTTGCGACACTTCGGGTACTGCGGGCAGGCCAGGAACGGACCGTTGCGTCCCCACTTCTTGATCATCATGGAGCCGCACTTCTCGCAGGTGACCTCCGTGTCGGTCTTCAGGAGCTCCTTGAGCTCGTCCGGATTGTCCTGCAGATGCTTCAACACCTTGGAGAACGGCGAGTAGAAGTCGCGCACGACGTCGCGCCAGCCATCTTCGCCCGTTTCCACCTTGTCCAGCTCGCTCTCCATGCGGGCGGTGAAGTCGACCTCGAAGATCGTCGGAAAGCTCTTCTCCAGCGCCTCCCAGACCTCCATGCCCAGCGTCGTGGGCGTGAATCGCCCGCCGTCGCGCACGACGTACTCGCGATCGCGGATCGTGCTGACGATGGTGGCGTAGGTGCTGGGGCGTCCGATGCCCTTCTCCTCGAGCTCGCGGATGAGGCTGGCTTCGGTGTAACGCGGTGGCGGCTCGGTGAAGTGCTGCTTCGGCCGCAGCTCGCGCAGCTCGACCGATTGCCCTTCCTCGAGCGCCGGCAGCACGCCCTCGCCCTCTTCCTTCTCGCGCACGTCCGGGTACACGCGCAGGTAGCCGTCGAACTTGAGCTCGCTGCCCGTGGCGCGGAACACGGCCTTTCCCGCGGTGATGTCGGCGGCGGTGTTGCGGTACACGGCGCTCGACATGAGCGACGCGGTGAAGCGGCGCCACACCAGGTCGTACAGCGCGAACTGATCCTTGCTGAGATACTTCTTCACCGATTCGGGTGTGCGGTCGGCCGCGGTGGGTCGGATGGCCTCGTGCGCGTCCTGGGCGCCCTTCGTCTTCTTGAACTTGCGTGCCGTGTCCGGCAGGTAGGCGTCGCCCAGGTTCTTCTGGATGTACTCGGTGCCTTCGGCGCGCGCCGAGTCCGCCAGGCGCGTGGAGTCGGTACGCATGTAGGTGATCAAGCCCACCGGTCCCTCGTCGCCGAGCTCGATGCCTTCGTAGAGCTGCTGGGCGAGCATCATGGTCTTCTTGGCCGAGAAGCGCAGGCGCCGCGCGCCGTCCTGCTGCATCGTGCTGGTGATGTACGGCGGGTACGGGTTGCGCTTCTTCTCCTTGATCTCGACCTTCGACACCTCGAAAGAGGTGTTCTCCAGTCCCGCCAGCACCGCATCGGTTGCTTCCTTGGACTTGAGATCGACCTTCTTGCCCTTCCAGCTGCGCAGCTTGGCCTCGAAGTCCTGGCCCTCGCGGGCGAGGAGCGCGGTGATCGACCAGAACTCTTGCGGCACGAAGGCGAGGATCTCGCGCTCACGCTCGCAGATCAGCCGCAGCGCCACCGACTGCACGCGTCCCGCGGAGAGCCCGTAGTAGAACACCTGCCACAGGATCGGGCTGACCATGTAGCCGACCAACCGGTCGAGCACGCGTCGCGCCTGCTGCGCGTCCACCTTGTTCTGGTCGACCTCGCCCGGCTTGCCCAGGGCATCGGTGATGGCGCGCTTGGTGATCTCGTTGAAGATGATGCGCTGGACGTTGGGCTGCACCTCGGAGAGCAGGTTGCGCAGGTGCCACGCGATGGCCTCGCCCTCGCGATCGAGGTCGGTGGCGATGAGCACGCGCTCGGCCTTCTTGCCGGCGGACTTGAGCTCCTTGACCACCTTGCCCTTGCCCTTGATGGTCACGTACTTGGGCTCGAAGCCGTTGTCCACGTCGACGCCCAGCTCGCTCTTGGGCAGGTCGATGACGTGTCCGACGGACGCCTTCACGTCGAAGTCCGACCCCAGATACTTCTTGATGGTGCGCGCCTTGGCGGGCGACTCGACGATGACGAGCGACTTGGACACGGTGTTTCCGTTTCTTTTCTGGCGGAGCTCTCTCCGCGACGGTCTCAGTTGCGA
>JBFJHN010000287.1:0-4769 GCA_041613275.1 Candidatus Krumholzibacteriia bacterium
GCCGCGACGGCGTGGCTCGTGATCCCGGCAGCGCTCGGAACACGTCTTCCCGGAGATTTCTTGGCGTCCCCCGACGAGCTGGTCGAGGTGCGGGAAGGATTGCAATCCAATCTCGCCGTCGTCGAGAAGGATGGAGATCTTCGGCTGGAGATCGACAGGTGGTGGCAAGGCCAGCAGCGCAAGAATCATCAGGTGTTCGCGGCGCACGTGCCGATGCTGCTGCACGCTCGGCCCCGCGATGTCTTGGTCGTGGGCGCCGGAGCCGGCCAGACGCCGAAGCGCTTCCTCTTCTACGACGTCGAACGTGTGGACTGCATCGACATCGAGCCCGCCGTGTTCGATCTCATCCGCGCGCACTTCGATGCCGACTGGATGGAGGATCCGCGGGTGCGCCTCATCGGCACCGACGGTCGCAGCCATGTGATGCATACATCCACCACGTACGACGTGATCTCACTGGAGCTCGGGCAGATCTTCCGGCCAGGCGTGGCATCGTTCTACACCGTCGACTTCTACGAACGTGTGCGCGCGCGACTGCAGCCCGGCGGGCTCGTCTCCCAGTTCGTGCCGATCACGCTCCTTGGAACGCGTGATTTCCAGGGCGTCGTGGCCACGTTCTTGGACGTCTTCCCGGCGAGCACGCTGTGGTACAACACGTCGGAGCTGCTCCTGGTCGGTACCGTGGCACCGCGCTTCGAGATTCCCGCAGAGCGCCTGGGGTTCCTGGAGACGAACGAGCGGGTGCGCAGCGACCTGCGCTACAGCCACTGGGGCGGGGATGCATACCGGCTTCACCAGCCGCACGTCTTTCTCGCCTGCTTCCTGGCCGGCCCCGAGGAGCTGCGCAAGCTCGCAGATGGCGCACCGAAGTATCAGGACAACCTTCCCGTGTTGGAGTACGCGTCCGCGACGATCGATCCTGCACACAGCAACGAGGTTGCGATCGTCGATCTCCTGCGTGCACATCTGGCGAGCGTGCCGGAGTCGTCCGTAACCGGGGTTCCCGCGGACTCGATCGCTTCGATTCGCGCCAAGAACCTGCGTGACATCGAGGCGAGCGCCTTCGTGCGTCGCGCGCTGACGTTGCGGGACCGCGGCGATTACGAAGGCGTCGTCGATTCGCTCGACGAAGCCGTCCGCCTCAATCCGGAGAGCGTCGTCGCGCATCGTCTCCTGGGCGACGCTTTCGTCCTGCAGAACCTGCTCGGGGTGGCTCAGCCGCACTATGAGACGGCGCTTTCGATGCGACCCGCAGACGCCCCGAGCCACCGCGGTCTGGGCTTCCTGCGACATCGCCAAGGGAAGCTGGACGAAGCTCTGACGCACTATCGAGCCGCGCTCCGCGTTGCACCGCGCGATGCGGAGACACACAACAACCTGGGTACGATCCTCGGGCAGCGCGGCGATCTCGAGGAAGCGCGGCGTCACTTCGAAGCCGCACTCCGCATCCGGCCTGGGTTCGTCGATGCGTCGAAGAATCTTGCTCAGGTTCAAGGCGCGCTTGCCGACGACGGTACGAAATGAACTTGGGCCGGAAAAGCGCGTGCGGACTAGGCGCTGGCTGAGCGAGTACGGTATTCTTCCCGCCTCCGGCCCCCAAACGAGATCAACAGCGCGAGCGAGGTGGGCCCATCATGTCGAGATCTACAGCATTGCTGTCGGCGGTCCTGGTGGCCGTCGGTTGGCACATTCCTGCGACCGTGTCCGCGTACACCGGAGCCATCGAACTCGAACCTGTCCGTGACAACACGCTTTACGAGAACGCGTTGGGCAGCGTGAGCAACGGCAAGGGCCTACACTTTTTCGCTGGGCGCACGGGGCAGTTCGAGAACTCCATCCGACGCGGGCTCGTCGCCTTCGACGTCGGCATCATCCCCCCGGGGTCGATGATCGACAGCGTCGCCGTGACGCTGCACGTTTCACGAGCGGCGTTTCAGGCCGTGCCAGAGCAGGTCAGCCTGCATCTCGCGCAGGCCAGCTGGGGAGAAGGCGAATCGCTCGCGCTGGGAGAGGAGGGACAGGGTGCGCCCGCCCAGCCCGGCGACGCGACATGGCGCCACCGGTTCTTCGACACGGCTTTCTGGGCCACTCTGGGCGGCGATTTCGACACGCAGCCCAGCGCAACGACGGTCGTCGGGATCACCGGGTTCCACACGTGGTCTTCGAGCAGCCTCGCCTCGAACGTGCAGGCGTGGCTCGACGATCCGGGAACGAACTTCGGTTGGGTCGTCATCGGAAACGAAGGCGCAGCCTCGACGTCACGGCGCTTCGACAGCAAGGATCACGACTCCACGGACGTGAGACCTCGACTGTTCGTGCAATTCACGACTCCGACGGATGCATTGCCGCCAAGAACCACATTCGCCGTGCGTCTGCACGCGAATCATCCCAATCCGTTCAATCCCGGGACGCGGATCTCGTACGAGCTGCCACACGCCACACCCGTCCGAATGCGCGTCTACGACGTGCACGGCCGACTTGTGCGCACGCTCGTCGATGCATACCAGGGACCCGGTCGTCACACGGTTGGTTGGGATGGTCGAGATCGACGGGGCGCGAACCTTTCGTCGGGAATCTACGTCTACCAATTGACGGCGGGTGGCGCCACGCTGGCGAGGCGCATGCTGATGATGAAGTAGAATGGCGTTGGGCGGAGAGGCGTCAAATGCCGAAACGGAAATAGTGGGAATGTCAGTTCGCGTCGAGGAACGGGACGACGTCGCTTGCGTGATCGCCGAAGGGATGTTCACGGGCGGCACGGAGACCATTCAGCTCCAGGCGACGCTGGCGGATCTAATCGACGATCCACGGCGACGTAAGGTCCTGCTGAACCTGACCGGCACCCGCTTGATGCTCAGCGTGGCAATTGGAGCGCTCGTGGCGGCAAACGCGCGCGCCCGGGAGCGCGAAATCCTCTTCTACGTCTGCGGCGTGCGCCCCGCACTCAAGAAAGTCTTCGACACCTTCCAGATCGGGGCTCACGTCTTGACGAGCTTCGACTCCTGCGATGAAGCGTTCGAGGCGCTGCGGAGAGCCTGATTCCGACCCGACGGATCGCCCGGATCACACGCGTGCGCTTGATCAGCGCATGAGGCGAAACACACCCTCGGGCCACGCGGCGGCCGAATGGGCGCCGGGCGCCGAAGAGACATCCCCATAATCGACTCTCGTCGCGCATCTTACAGCGCCAAGCCCAACGCTTGCCCCAACGACAATTTGCATGCTTGCGTCATATGATTTGGTCATGTATTGTGCCGACATGGATGCCTACTCACTCAATCTGCTGGGTGCCCTCGCCGTCGGTTGCTGCGACGTTCAGCAGAACGCGATGGCCGAGCTGCAGCTCCCTTCCGCAGATCTCGCCGCGCTGCTTGCCGTTCATGCGCGACCGGGATCGACGGTTGGCGAGATTGCCGCGACAACCGGGCTGACCCACTCGGGAGCGGTGCGCGTGCTGGATCGACTCGCATCGATGGGCGCGATCGAACGACGCATTGGGCTCGACCGGCGCACGGTAGCGCTTCGCTGCACAACAGCCGGTCGGCGCAAGGCAGAACGCGCGTTGGCACTGCGGCAAGCGGCGCTCGGGAGCGTCGTGCAAGGTCTGACGAAACGGGAGCTGGAAGTGTTCCGAACTGTCGCGCAGAAGCTGCTGTCACGCCTGCCCCAGGATCAGCGGGATGCTTGGCGCATCTGCCGACTGTGCGATCACGGGGTATGCCGCGGAACGGACTGTCCTGTGGGATCGGCGGTTCCATGACCGAAGCGCTCTCAAATGCGTTCGGTGACTTGGACGGACGCGTCTGGCTGAACGCGGCGCACCAGGGTCCGCTGCCCCTCGCCGCGGCGGAGGAGGCACGTGAGGCCATTGCATGGAAGCTCTCGCCGCGGAACCTCACCTCGGCGCGCTTCAGCGAGGTGCCGGAACGCCTCCGTGGCGCGTTCGGCCGGCTCCTCAACGCCCCCCCGGACGAGGTCGTTTTGGCCAACAGCGCGTCGTACGGCTTGCATCTGGTGGCCAACGCGTATCCGTGGCAAGCGGGCGACGAGGTGGTGGTGGTCGCGGGCGATTTCCCTTCCGACATCCTTCCGTGGCTCGCGGTCGAAGAACGCCTGGGCGTGCGTGTACGGCGCGTTCGTCCGGCGAGGCACGTGTTGGAGCCCGACGAGCTCTTGGCTGCCCTCACGCCGAAGACGCGGCTGCTGTGCACGACATGGGTACACTCGTTCTCGGGCTACGCGATCGACATGCAGCGGATCGGCGAGATCTGCCGCGAGAACGGCGTCGTGTTCGTGCTGAATGCGGCGCAAGCCCTCGGGGCCCGGAGCCTGGACACGCGCACGGCTCCAATCGACGCGTTGGTCAGCGTCGGCTTCAAGTGGTTGTGCGGTCCTTATGGGACGGGGGTCTGCTGGCTGCGACCCTCGCTACGAGAGCGCTTGCGGCGCGTGAAGGCCTACTGGCTGACGATGCAGAGCGCCGACGATCTGGGCGGTCCCGTGGCCGACGCTGTGCTCGAAGAAGGAACGAACCCCCGCGCCCTGGACGTCTTCGGCACCGCGAACTTCTTCAACTTCAAGCCGCTTGCGGCGGCCGTCGAACACGTGCTCGAGATTGGGACGGATCGCATCGAGACGCACGATCAGGCGCTCGTTTCCAGGCTCATCGCGGGTTTGCCAAGCCATTGCAAGCTTCTCAGCTCCGCCGAGGGGCCGCGGCGCTCGACGCTCGTGTTCATCTCCCATCGCGACGCGTCGCAGAATCGCGC
>JBFJHN010000288.1:0-4756 GCA_041613275.1 Candidatus Krumholzibacteriia bacterium
GCACCGTCCAGGTGCTGTCGGTACGCGCGAGCACCGCCGAGGACTTTTCCTTGGGGAACTCCAACGTGATCCGCGCGACGTTCTCCTGGTCGACTTTGACGATGGTCTTGTCGCGCCAGTCGTCGACACGCTTGTTGAAGTTGTAGCTCAGCACGCCCACGGCGCGATACACCTGGTCGCCGTCCGTCCGGCGGACGTACGTGTGCGAGAAATCCGGGCTGTTCTTCCCCACCACGACGGACAGCAGTGCTTCGTCGCCCGCCTTGACCACGACCTGCGTGCCGGTCGAGTCGACCTGGAACGTCCCCTGGTTGTCGGGATTGGTCGAGACGATGTCTTCGAGCTCCAGCGTCTCCAGCGTGCGCAGAGTCGCGGTGACCACCTGCTCGTTGGCCGGATACTCCACAGGCTGCTGCAGCTTCCAGGTCCCCAGCGAACGCACGAGCTGGACGCTCTCGCCATCGGGCTTGCGGATGTGCAAGGAAGTGACGCGATCCGGGTCCACGGACCACGTGTCGACCGGCTCCGACGCAATGATGCTCTTCTGCTTCTGCTGCTCGAAGAACCAGGCGCCCACCAGCACCACGAGGACGCCGGCGAGAATCAGCATTCTTCTCATGTTGCCTCCGGCTCCGTGTTCAGATCTCGACTTTGCGACGGCGCCGCATCTGCCACGTAATGATGCCGAAAGCGACCACCAGAAGCGGGCTGCCGACGGCGTTGACGTACTTGACGAAGCGGCGCGTCGACGGTGAAACGGCGCGCAGGCTACGGTCGGTCACCTCGCGCGAGCGGATCGTGATCAGATCCTCGTCCTGCGCCAACCAATCGACCATGTTCTGGAAGAAGAGCAGGTTGTCGCGATCGCCGCCGCCCTTGGCATCGACGAAGAACTCGCCGTCCCCGATGACCACGAGCCGCGTCTCCGGCGAACGCGTGATCGTCGTGTCCTCCAGGGAGGGAGCGGCTTCCGTGGTGTCGTTCGGCGCCGGGACGTCCTTCTCGGCGAAGTAGCTGGTGAAGCTGCCTGAAACGACGGCCGCCATCACCTGCGGACCGCGGTCGAACTGCTCCGGCGTCCAGCGCTCGGTCGGGCTGATGTTGAAGACGCGCTCCTGAACGCTCGACTTCTCCGAGGAGAAGAACAACGGCTCAACCTCGAGTCCACGCTCGCGTGCTGCGGCGGTGTCCACGCTGCTGGCGAAGTACAGGCTGACGCGCTCGAGATCCTTCACCATGACGTTGGTGCGGTTGAACTCGCGGAACGCCGGGATGAACGGGAACGCGACCTGGCTGACCATGCGGAAGGCGCCTTGCTGCTGCTGGATGGAGAGAATCCCTGGATTGACGATGTCGCCCACGAGGTTGTTGAGCACCGCGACGCCGTAATGCGCCAGCCAGGGATCCATCTTCAGAGGAATCGGCGTGGCGCGCTGGAACTGAAGATCGGCGTTCACCTTGTCGAGCAGGAAGGCCACCTTGCCGCCACGCATGATGTACTGGTCGACGGCGTACTTCTCCCAATCGCCGAGATCGGTGCGCGGCGCTGCGATGACGAGAACGCTGGTGTCGTCGGGGACTCGCTTGCCGTTGCTCACGTCGACGCTGCGGAACTGATACTGCTTCTGGAAGACCTGCTGGATGTAGGACATTTCGCTCAGGTCGGGCTCCTGATGGCCGGTGAGGAAGCCGACCACAGGAAGCTCTTCCGACTCGCTGGCGAGCTTCTTGATGGTGGCGGTGATCTCGTACTCGAGCCCGAGCGGGTTCTCGACCACGGGAATCGACTCCTGGCGGTCCTGGTACAGGAAAACCAGCCCCATGTAGGCGCGCTGCGACTGGAACTGGTCTTGCTCGACCACCTGCACCTGAACCGGCGGAATGCGGTGCTTCTGCGCCTCCTCCTCCAGCGCCGCGTCGTCGCTCGGATCGACGAACTCGAAGCGGAAGCGTCCCTGGCTGTAAGCGCGGTACTCCTCGAGCATGTCCTGCACGAACTTGGCGTTGGCGTTGTAGGGCGGCGGCAGGTTCTTGCTGAAGTACGCCTTGACCAGGAAGGTGTCGTCCAGCTCACCGACGACGCGCTTGCTGGCTGGATACAGGCTGAAGATGCGCCCCTCGGTGAGATCGAGCCGCTTGAACACGTTCATGGACACGGCGTTCGCCACCACGACGATCGCCAGCACCAGGAGCGTGGTGGTCCAGCCGTAGACCGATCGACTGCCCTTCATCCTTGCGCGCCTCCTAGAAACGTCGATGCAGCGCCCGTACCGAGAAGTACAGCCCCACGAAGATGAGGCTGGCGTAGTACACCAGGTCGCGCGTGTCGATCACGCCGCGCTCGATGTTGCGGAAATGGAACTCGGCGCCGAGATACTCGAAGAAATTGGTTCCGCCGATGGGCAGGAACGACACCAGCTTGTCGATGAAGGTGAGGAACAAGATCACGGCCAGGCTGACCAGAAAGGCCACGATCTGGTTTTCGGTGAAGCTGGACGCACAGATGCCCACCGCCACGTAGCCGGCGCCGAGCAGCGCCAGCCCAAGGTAACCGGTGAAGATCTCGCCGCCGTCCACGTCACCCAGCGCGGCGACGGTCATGGCGTAGGTCGACGTCAACGCCACCGCGACCATCAACAGCGAAACCGCGGCCAAGAACTTGCCGAGGATCACCTGCACGTCCGACACCGGCATCGTCACCAGCAGCTCGAACGTCCCGGTCTTCTTCTCCTCGGAGATCAGCCGCATGGTGATTGCCGGGACGAACAACGTGAACGCGTAGAGAATCACCGAGAACGCGCCGCGCATCGAGGCCTGGTTGTTCAAGAACAACGGCAACGAGAAGAAGATGCCGCAGAAGACCAGGAAGATGGTCAGGACGAAGTATGCGATGGGTGAGGTGAAATAGGCACGCATCTCCTTCTTGAAGATGACCATGACGTTCGACATGAGCGCGCTTTCCGCCTCCTTTTCCGGGTTTGCCGCGATCGCTTCAGCTGGTCGTGTACTCGCGGAACACGTCTTCGAGCGAGCGCGTCTCGCGCCGCAGCTCCAACAGCACCCAGCCCTGCTGCACGGCCGTGGCAAAGATCTTCTCGCGCACGTCCTTGCCGCGCGGGGCCTCCACACGGAGGCGCAAGACGCCGTCCTCACGGCTCAACACGTGGACTTCCTGGACGTTCTCGATGCGTCCGACGTGCTCGGCGGCGTCGCCGTTGGCGCGCATCTCGACGTAGACGCGGTCCTTGCCCGTCATGCCGAACGACAGCTCTTCCTTCGAGCCGTCGAACACCAGCTTGCCCTCGCGGATGATCAACACGCGCTGGCAAATGGCCTGCACCTCCTGCAGGATGTGCGTCGAAAAGATGATGGTCTTGTGCTGACCAAGCTCGCGAATGACCGTACGCACTTCCTCGATCTGGTTCGGGTCCAAACCGCGCGTGGGCTCGTCGAGGATGAGGATCTCGGGATCGTGCAAGATGGCCTGCGCCAGTCCGACACGCTGCTTGTACCCGCTCGACAGCTGTCCGACGTTCTTCTGCAGCACGTCACCGAGGCCGCAGACCTCGACCGCGTTGCGCAAGGCGCCACGCCGCTGCGTCGGCGGGATGGCGCGGATCTCGGCGATGAACCGCAGGTAGTCGACCACGTTCATGTCGAGGTATAGGGGCGCGCTCTCCGGCAGATAACCGATCTTCTGGCGCACCTCGAGCGATTTCTCCTGCACGTCGAGCCCGTCCACCTCCACGCTTCCGGAGCTGGGCGGCAGGTAGCATGTGATGACGCGCATCGTGGTTGTCTTGCCGGCACCGTTCGGTCCCAGGAAACCCACGATCTCGCCGGGCTCGACGCGAAACGAGATGGCGTCGACCGCACGAGTTTCGCCAAAATCCTTGGTCAGCTCGTGGACTTCGATCATGCGGTGACTTCCCCTTCCGGGAGCCCTATACCCTCGCACCGAAACCGGAGTTCCCGGGACCATCACGCGGAGCCGCCGGGGCGATCACGGGTTGTGGGAGGGTGGGGCCGGACTTCGTGGCCACAGTCGTGAAACCAGTTGCGCAGGTTAGGACACTCGCGCGCCCGAGGGCAACCCCCCGCCCGTGCCGCCGCCGCAACGTCCGCGTCCCGCGCCTCGCGTTGCGCCCGTCCGAGGGCCGCATCCCACCTGCTTCCAGGCGGCCATGCACCCGTCGCGTTGACAGCCTTCGCAGGCGGGCCTAGAGTGCCGGGGCTCTGCGGGGGTGGGGATGCCGGGAATGGAGCGACACATCGCGAACGCGGCTCCGTCCGCAGCCGACTTCGCCACCCGCGTGGGCGCCGTGCTGTTTCCGGTTTCGGTGTACGGAGGTTTCGCCGCTGCCGGTCACCCGGTTCTGGGCGCGATCCCCGCAGCGCTCGTGGCATGCGCCGAGCTCGCCTGGCACCGGCGCCAGACCCGTCTGGAAGACCCGCCGGACGGAGCCCCGCACGTGAGCGAGACGCCGGCTCGCGCCTTCGACCCTCCCGCATCCCTCGCGCCAAAAGCTTCCGCCCCGCACACTGCACATGCGGCCAGCGTGATCGAACGTTGGCGCGGCGACTGCGAGCGTTCGGCTCTGGCACTGCGTCATCAGCTCGAGAGGCACGATCCCATCACCGGCTCGCACCTGGCCCGGCTGCCGCGATACACGCGCATCCTCGCCGAGCACGTCGCCGAGCACCCACGCGACCGGCGCGCGCTGACCGCCGACATCCTCGAGGTGCTTCCGCAGGC
>JBFJHN010000289.1:0-4752 GCA_041613275.1 Candidatus Krumholzibacteriia bacterium
CCCGACCAGCGCATCTACGTCGCCGATCGCGACAACGACCGGGTGCAGAAGTTCGACGCGGATGGAGGCTTCATCCGCGCCTGGGGCACAGCCGGGCACCTGGCCAGCGAGTTCTACGGGCCGGCGGCGCTTGCCACGAACCGTCACGGTCACGTGTACGTTGCCGACTTCGACAACCATCGCATTCAGGTGTTCGATCGCGAAGGCACGTGGCTGAACTCATGGGGCGCTTTCGGCACGGGCGAGGGCGAGTTCCACAACCCGCGCGGCCTCGCGGTGGGGCCCGACGATCTCGTGTACGTTGTCGATCACGACAACAACCGCGTGCAGATGTTCGACCTGGAAGGCACGTACCTGGCCAGCTGGGGGGAATCCGGCGACGCCCCCGGCGCGCTCAACCGACCATTCGGGATCGCGGCCGCATCCGACGGCACCCTGTACGTCGCCGATACTTTCAACCACCGTGTGCAGCAGTTCTAGGCCGGATTCTTGAACGCGAATCGCAACGCAGGCGCGCCCTGACCCGGGCGCGCCGTTTGTTTGTTTCTCGACCGAGGTCGACTCGATGAGGCCGACGCCGCTATCCTGCTGGCGGGACCCTGGAGTCGACGATGGAATCTCTGGACGCTTGGGGTTGGGACGCGCACTTCGAAAGTGCGCTGTCGAGAATCCCGTCACCGCCGTGCGTGCCTGCGCGCGTCATCGAGGCGCAGCGCGATCTCCTGCACGTGGTCACCGCCCACGGCGAACGCGTGGCGCAGTTGGCGGGCCGCTTGCGCTACGACGACGATGCCGTGTTTCCGGCGGTTGGGGATTGGGTGGCCGCGCAGGTTCTCGACGACACCGTGGTCGTGCATCACGTTCTCGAACGCAAGACCACGCTGTCACGCAAGCTTGCCGGCAAGGCCGCACGCGAGCAGGTTCTGGCTGCGAACGTCGACACGGTGTTCGTCGTCACGTCGTGCAACGAGGATTTCAGCCCGCGACGCGTCGAACGCTATCTCGCCATGATCCATGAAAGCGGCGCGCGACCCGTCGTTCTTCTCAACAAGTCCGATCTTGTCGAAGATCCCGCGGTGCTCGTGGCCGAGGCTCGAGCGGTGGCGTTGGGAGTATCGGTGCATACGATGTGCGCACACGATGCGCGTGGCCTCGACGCGTTGCATCCCTACCTCGAGCCCGCAACGACGCTCGCCCTTGTGGGCTCTTCCGGTGTCGGCAAGTCCACCATCGTCAATCGCCTCGTGGGTGCGGCCGTGCAGGATGTGCGCGAGGTGCGCGATGGGGACGCCAAGGGACGCCACACGACGACCAGCCGACATCTGTTCCGAGTGCCCCGCGGGGCGCTGCTTCTGGATACGCCCGGCTTGCGCGAGCTCGGCTTGTGGATGAGCGACGCGGGGCTCAACGCGACGTTTCCGGAAATCGACGAGCTCGCCGAAAGCTGCCGCTTCCACGACTGCGCGCACGGAAACGAGCCGGACTGCGCTGTGAAGCTGGCGGTCGACGAAGGACGGCTCGCCGCCGAACGCCTCGACAGCTACCATAGGCTGCGTCGAGAGCTCGACTATCTCGAGCGACGCAACGACCCGGAAGCTTCGGCGAACACGAAGCGACGCTGGCGTGCCATCCACAAGGGCCTGCGTACGGCACGCAAGAAGGGTTGGCTGCGCGGCGACGATTGATCTCTTGGGACGAAAGGAGTGACCTCACGATGGGCCAGTTCACCGACCGAATGCTGCGGGCGGCGCGTCTCGACGTGTCGCTGTACGAAGAGGTGGAGCGCGATACGTCAGCCATGGGACAAGCCATGGGTGTCGTGGTGCTGTCGAGCGTGGCAGCGGGAATCGGCTTGATCGAGAGCAAGGGGCTCATCGGCATCTTGACGGGTGCGTTGAGCGCTCTTGTCGGTTGGTACATCTGGGCCTTTGTGACCTACTTCATCGGGACGCGCTTGCTGGCGCAGCCGCAGACCCAGGCCGACATGGGCCAGCTCCTGCGCACGATCGGCTTCTCGAGCTCACCGGGCGTGTTGCGCCTGTTCGGCTTCATCCCGATCCTCGGGCCCATCGTCGTTTTCGCGGCGAGCGTCTGGATGCTGGTTGCCATGGTCATCGCGGTCCGCCAGGCGCTGGACTACAACAGCACGCTGCGCGCGGTCGGCGTGTGCATCGTGGGCTGGATCGTGATGGTCCTGATCGGCGCCATTTTCGGTGGACTCGCTGCGCTTCTGGGAAACCGTTAGCGGCGCATTCCAGGTTCTGCCCATTCAGGGAGGCAACGATGCTCGTTTCACATTGGCATCGGGGCAAGCTCGTCCAACGCACGCTCAACGCTGCCGCGTACGGTCTCGTGCTCGCCCTCGTCTGCGGCGCGCAGCCGCTCATGGCGCAGTGTCCAAACGGGTCGATCGTGTGCAACGGCGCTCGCGTCGAGTCGCCGGACGCGACATTGGACTCGGAGTGCGCCGGGGTGAAGGCGTCGTTCGACGCTGCAGAGGGAACGATGTCCGCTGTTGCGGGGCCGGGCTCGTCCGCCATCGTGCGCAACATCGATCGGTTCGAGCTTCACGGGGTCCCCGGTGTGCCCGCCGTTTCGATTCGCATCCGATTGAGCCTGTCCGGCTTCCTCGCAGAGGCCGACATCCACTACGGCGCGCTGATGTTCCTGGGATTCCGGTACGAGCAAGGCGAGGTCCGGACGTCGGAAACGGTGGTTTTCGACTCCCACTTCAGGGCGTTCGTGATCGACCACGACGTCGATCTCGAGGCGCTGGTGATCCCGGGCCAACCGTTCCATGTAGCGTACAACGTGCAGCTCAACGGCATCGATCGCGGCGGAAACATCGCAGGTGTTCTGAGCTTCGTCGACCTCCCGCCCGGCGCGAGCGTGATGTCGTGCAAAGGCTTCCAGCAAACGGCGGTCCAGCTGGAAGCGACGACATGGAGCCGGGTCAAAGCGCTCTTTTGACGCGATACGAAACATAGACGCAGCCGTTCTGGAGCGGCCGGGCCTCCGCGAGCTTCAGGTCGATCTGTCGCTTCATGCCGTGGAACAGCGGAACTCCGGAACCCAGCAGCACGGGATGGATCTTGAGCCCGACCTCGTCGACCACGCCGGCCTCGAACAGCGTTTGCGCGAGACGGCCGCGTGGGGCACAAGGTGACGACGGTCACTCCACGGGGGTGTGCTCAATGGCCGGCAGGATGTGGGAGTAGAGAAACAACACGGGCTTGATCTGATCCGCTCGTGACCGCGTTCCTCCGGTTACGACGACGACCATGTCGTGCTCCGGGACGACGAAGATGTACTGGGCGCGAAATCCCATGGCGGCGTAGATGGTCTCGGTGCCCTTGCCGTCCGGGTCCGGCTCGAGGATCCACCAAAGATACCCGTATCCGATGGTGTGCCCGCGTTCGTCCAGCCGCACGTGCATGCGTGTCGACTCCTCGACCCACTCTTGCGGCACGATCTGGTGGCCCATCCAGCGACCGCCCTGCAGGTACAGCTGCCCGAAGCGCGCCATGTCGCGCGGGCGCAGGTCCAACCCGCCGCCCGTGTGCGGGTGGCCATCGTCGTTCGTGAACCAACCCGTGCGCGTAACGCCGAGCGGTGCGAACAGGTGATCGGCCGCGAACACGTGCGCGTGCACGCCGGCTCGCGCCTTCAACAGGCTCGATAGCAGAATCACGCCGCCGCTGTCGTAGAGGAAGCGCTCGCCGGGTTCGGCTTCCATCGGCCGCGCGAGATAGAAGCGATCCCAACCCGTTCGCAAGCGGTTCAGCTGGTCGTGCGGCGAGTTGTTGCCGCGCTCGTGATAGTCCGTTCCGGAGCGCATCGTCAGGAGGTCGCGAAGCGTCATCGCGGCTCGCCTAGGATCGTCAGCGATCTCTTCCTTCCATTGAGGGAAGAACTCGACAACGCGCTCGTCCAGCCCGAGAAGATGCCCCTGCTCCAGAGCGATGCCGACGAGGCTCGACGTGACGCTCTTGGTCACGGACTGCAAGGTGTGGAGATCGTTCGGCCCGTAGCCTGCGAAGTACTCCTCGACGACGAGCGCACCGTGACGCACGACGAGCAGGCTGTGCAAATTCGGAAATCTTGCTCCGTCCCGAATCTCATTGACCAAACCCTGAAGGCGCACCGGATCGAGCCCGGCATCGGACGGCGCAACACGTTCCCACGCGTGCCTCACCTCATCCCCGCGTTGCGCCCCTGCCACGAGCGGCGTGACTCCGAGCAGAGCAACGGTCATCCCGACCAGGGTCGCAGGAAACGCCGCGATGGCGATGCGGCGCACGCGCAGCACGCCTCCGCATGGGATGAACATCACGAAATCCTCGAAGGATCAGAACAGCGTATAGATGAACGGAGCGGCTGTTTGGCCGATGACGATGAACGCACCGAGTGCGAGGAGAAACAGCACGAGAGGCACGGGCCACCACACGCGATTCACGAGCGAGTAGGCCACCAGCTCGACGAACAATCGTCCAAAATGTCTCAAGCGCATGCCCAAAACTCTAGCCCCTGCCGTCCGATGACGCTCGGCCGCTGGCCGGCGCCGCATGGTTCACGCCGCTCGCCACGAGCTCAATCGAGAACATAGTCTTCACGCCAGTTGTCCTTGTCCGGGAACTCCGGCTGACGGCTCTTGTCGAGGATGAAATCGTCCAACACGAGATAGTCCATCTCGGTCCGCATGAAGCAACGGTATGCGTCCTCGGGCGTGCATACGATGGGCTCGCCTCGCAC
>JBFJHN010000290.1:0-4751 GCA_041613275.1 Candidatus Krumholzibacteriia bacterium
GGCGTGCTGCTCCTCGACCGCTTTCGCATCATCGACATCGGCGACTTCTGGCGCCTGTGGCCGCTCGTCGTCATCTACTTCGGTGCGATGCAGCTGTTCCGGCCTCGGCACGGACGGCGCAGTCCGTGGTTGTTCCTGATCGGGATCTGGATGCTGATCAGCACGCTCGAGGTCTTCGGCTTCGACTGGGGCAACTCGTGGCCGCTGCTCATCATGCTGGTCGGGGCGGCCATGGTGCTGGAGCAGCGTTTCGGTACGCGGCGCGCGGCCGACGCCACGGAGACGAGCGACCGCGGCCAGACGCCTTCGTAGACGTGAGGGACGCCGCGGGCGCGCGGCGAAGACGAAGGAGACGCATGCCGCGCTTGATCGATGCGCCCACTGTGGTCGACGCGCCGGGAAACAAGCCCAAGCGCATCGAGGAGTTCGTGGGGCGCGTGAACAGCGGTCATCACAACGTCAGCGTCGCGCACATGGTGGCCCCGGAGGGTTGGGAGGAGCCGGCCCAGACTCCGGAATTTGAAGAGATCACGCTGGTCCTGCGCGGCACGATGCGTGTCGAGCACGACGCCGGCGTGGTCGATGTGCGCGCTGGGCAGGCCATCGTCACGTCACCGGGAGAGCGCGTGCGCTACAGCACGCCGCACGCCGGCGGAGCCGAGTACGTCGCGGTGTGTGTCCCGGCCTTCTCCCCGCAAACGGTGCATCGCGAGCCCGAGTAGCGTCCCACCGGCAACGGCCCGCACGATTCCACGGAGCTGCCATGTCGCATGACGGAGACTTTCTCGTGGTCACGGTGTCGGGCCGCGATCGTCCGGGAATCACCGCCGCGTTCGCCAACATCCTGCAACGTGCACGCGCGCGCATCGTGGACGTCGAGCAGGCCACGCTCCAGGACGTGCTCGCGCTGTCCTTCCTCATCGACCTGTCGCCGAGCGTCGACTCGCAGCGCGACGTCTTGAAGGATCTCCTCTATCAAGCGAAGGAGATGGATCTCGAGCTCAACTTCCGCGTCTTCCCGCCCGAGGAAATGGTGACGCGCAAGCAACGCTTCCTGTACGCGATCACCTGCATCTCCGACCGCTCGCTGACGGAGGTGCTGGCCGATGTCGCGCCGATCCTGGCGCAGCGCAACGTGAACATCGTCACGATCCGCTGTCTGGCGCACCAGCACTTCGCGTCGCTGGAGCTCATTGCCGACGGCACGCACGCCGAGCCGCAGCGCGGCTTCCGCGCCGAGCTGCTGACCGCCGCTGCGCATCGGGGCATCGACCTGGGCATCCAGCGCGAGACGATCTACCGGCGCAACAAGCGCTTGATCGTGTTCGACATGGACAGCACGTTGATCTCACAGGAGATCATCGACGAGCTCGCGCGGCAGCGCGGCGTCTCGGACGCGGTCACCCGCATCACCTCACAGGCGATGGCCGGTGAGATCGCCTTCGAGTCGTCGTTGGTCGAGCGCGTGGCTGCGCTGCGCGGCTTGACCGTTCAGGAGATGCGCCGCGTCGCCAAACGCATCTCGCTGAACGAAGGCGTCGACCGCGTTCTGCGCGTCGTCAAGCACCTGGGGTTCAAGGTGGCGCTCATCTCCGGTGGCTTCAGCTTCTTCACCGAGTACCTGCGCACCAAGCTGGGGCTGGACTACGCCTATGGCAACAACATCGAGATGCGCGACGGCGTGGCCACGGGGCGCCTGAGCGGTCCGATCATCGACGCCGAGGCCAAGGCCCGCCTCCTCACCGAGATCGCCGCGCGCGAACGCATCCATCCCGAGCAGGTGGTGGCCATCGGCGACGGCGCCAACGACGTGGCGATGCTCTCGCAAGCCGGGCTCGGGATCGCGTACCGGGCCAAACGCCGTGTCCACGAGCGCGCCGACGCCGCGCTCTCGGGCGGCATGTCCGGCATCCTCTACCTGCTCGGCATCACCGAGAGCGATCTCGCCGAGATCGAACGCGAACCCGAATCACCGGAAACGCAGGAAGGGAACGCCGCCTCGTGAGAGTGCTCGTGCTCAATCGTCGCGACATCGCCAATCCGTTCGGCGGCGGCGCCGAGGTGTACACGCACGAGCTGTGCAAGGCGCTGGCGACGGCCGGGTACGACGTCACGTACTTCACCAGCCGCTTTCGCGGCGGCGTTTCCGAGGAGCGCGTCGACGGCGTGCGCTACCTGCGGCGCGGCAACGAGCTCACCGTGCACCTGCACGGTTTCCTGCACGCGTGGAAGCATCGTCGCGCCTATACGCTGGTCATCGACGAGTACAACGGCCTCGGGTTCTTCGCGTTCATGCTGCCGCGCAGCATGATCCTCATTCATCAGCTGTACGGCCGCTTCTGGTTTCGCGAGCTGGGCGTGCTTGGAGCTCTGCCCTATCTCGTCGAGCCGCTTCTGGTGCGCGCCTATCGCAAGCGGCCGGCGATGACGTTGTCCGAGTCCACGCGCGGCGATCTCAAAGGCTTCGGTTTCCGGGACGTGCACATCGTGATGGTCGGACTGGCGCCGCGCCCCGACCTTCCCGCGGCGCCCAAGGAAGAGCGGCCCACGCTCGTGTTCCTGGGACGCTTGCGCTCGACGAAGCGCCCCGAGGATGCCATCGCCATCTTCGAGCGCGTGCAGCGCGAGCTGCCGGACGCGCAGCTGTGGATGATCGGACGCGGGCCCGAAGAGGCGAAGCTGCGCAAGCGTGCGGCGCGCCTGCAGAACGTCGTCTTCCACGGCTGGGTGGACGAGGAGCGCAAGTTCGAGCTGCTCGCGCGCGCGCACCTCACGCTGGTTCCCGGCGTGCGCGAAGGCTTCGGCATCAACGTCATCGAGGCTGCGCACGAAGGCACGCCCGCAGTCGGTTATCGGGTGCACGGGCTGCGCGATTCGATTCGCGACGGCACGACCGGTGTTCTGGTCGACGGTCCCGACGAGGGCGCGCGGGCGGCGCTCCGGCTGCTGCGCGATCGCGCCGCCTACGACGCCATGGTCGAGGCCAGCCGCGCTTACGCGCGCACGTTCCGGTGGTCCGAGCGCGCACGCGAGTTTCGCGAGGTCGTCGAGGGTGTGATCGCCCATTACGACGCGCGCGAGGCGGGATCCGCCCGCCGCGCGATACGCAAGTGACCGCGCCCGGGCGCCGTGGTCGCGTTGGCGGGCGCGCCCGTGTACCGTGGAAGGATCGGCGATCGCGTCACGACCACGAAGGGACCGGAACATGCGCACGCCTGGCTCACTGCTGGTGGCTGCGGCCGCGCTCACCGGGCTCTTAAGTTCCCAAGCGCTCGCGTCCGACGATGTTGCCTCGCGCGCCTTTCGCGCCCTGCGCGAGACACGCCCGCCGGACCCGGCGGCGAACCTGCCGCGCTTCCAATCGACGGCGCCGCTCGTTCCGCGCGTGCTGATCGCCGGGGATAGCTGGGCGCAGTACATGTGGGACGACGGCTCGCACAACGACATCCTCGACAAGTTCGGCCACGGCGACAAACGCGCCCTGAGCCTGTCGCTGTCTTCGGATCCGGGACCCGGCTACAGCGGTCCCGAGTACGCGATTTCCGGCAGTCAGGCGCGACACTGGGTGGACACGGCGCAGTATCCGTGGATCGCCAACATGGTGGCGGCACTCACGGACAACCCGAGCATCGACCTGGTCGTGCTCAGCATCGGGGGCAACGACGTCCTGGCGGGGAAGGACAGCGGCGGCTGGTACAAGGACATGGACCTCGACGTTCCGGGCTCCGAGCAGGCGTTCTTCGACCGTCTCGAGCAGGACACGTTCACCATCATGCAAGCAGCGTTGAACGTCCGGCCGGACGTGCGCGTGTGGATCAGCTCGTACGACTATCCCAACTTCAACGTGGGCTTCTGGTGCTTCATCTCGGCCTGCCCGCTGCGCCGCAACTTGAGTCGTGATCCCGACAACGACCTGATCACCGACGAGGAGATCAACGCCATGCTCGTCAGCGTCGAGCAGCTGCGCATCGGCTGGGCGAACTCGGATCCACGCATCCTGTACGACCACGGTCTCGGATTGATGCACTATTACTACGGGGACGGCGTTTCGGCGCCTGGGGCGCTGCCGCATCCGGGGCAGACGCCTCCCGACTATCTGCCCATGCCCGGTGGCAATCCATTGCGACCGTCGCTGCGCTCCAACTTCCGGCGCCCCAACGGCATCGACGCCGATCCCATCCACCTGGACTACGAGGCCTACCAGTACAAGATCACGAACCAGACCCAAGCCACGCTGTTTCCCGATTTTCGCGTCGAGTTCAGCGAGTCGTTTCCTTCTCAAGGAACGGATCGCGACGGTTGGACGAACGGTACGAGCGTCGGCTCGGACGCGGTGCGCATGGGCGCCACCGACGGCTTGCGTCGGCATGGCATTCTGTCGTTCAACACCGCGTCGATTCCGGACGGCGCCACGATCACCGGCGCGTCGCTGTATCTCATCCGCCAGAGCGCCAGCGGTTCGAACCCGTTCGTGTCGGGAGATCAGGGCTCGCCTCAGCTCGACGTCGTGCGCGGCACGTTCGGCGCGCCGGAGCTCGAAGCGAGCGACGCGAGCGCAGCCGCCAACGCCGTCGATGCGGGTGCGTTTGCAGGGTCCGCCTTCGCCAACGGCTACGCCGTGCGCGTGGACTTGAGCGCCGCCGGTCTCGCCGCGCTGCACGATGCCGGAACGACGCAGATGCGTCTGGCGTTTGCGAGCGCGGGCACGGGCGCGGGCACGCACGAGGTGGCGTTCGCCGACGGGGACGCGA
>JBFJHN010000291.1:0-4749 GCA_041613275.1 Candidatus Krumholzibacteriia bacterium
AGAAGCTCGCGATGCCCTGAGCGTAGGCCCACACGGCCGTTCGATCGAGTCCGCGATCCTCGAGCAGCTGCCCCGGCACGAGAACCGCGCCGCCCAGCTCGAAGCGCGTGCGCGAAGCGACCGCCAGCCCCACCCGAGCGTCGATCTCGGTGCCCAGGTAGCGCGAATCCGACGGCGGAGTCACGACGGCCGGCAGCGTGAAGTCGCGGTGCGTATAGAACACATGCACGGTGAGGTCGGCGCGCAGCTCACGCGGGCCACGCACGCCGATGCGCCCGTACGGGTCGAGCAGGCCCGCCGGTCCCGCAAGCGCGAGCGCCGAGTCCATCAAGCCGTAGAACTTGTGTCCGGTGTGGAAGAGTCGGCCCAGGTCGAAGTAGCGGAAGGTGCCGTCGCTGGTGTCGTCGTCCCCTGAAACCCAATCGATTCCCGCGCCCAGCTCGGCGCGCGCACCGACGCGTGCGTGGGCCTGCATCGAGAACAGAAACGCTTCCACGTCGGCGCCGGGCCGAGATCCCAGCTGGACAGCGAACTCGTGGTCGAACCGTATCGGCCCGATCCGCCCCGCGGCGTGCTCGCCGAGCGTGGTTTCGTAGAATCCGCGATCGTCGTCGCGATACATGGCGTAGAACTCGGCCCGCACATCGTGGTCGGGGAACGCATAGCCGTTGTAGGTGACGAAGAAATCGTCGCTGGCATCCGCCGTCGGGACGTCCTCCGTGAGACGAAAGGCTCCGAGGTCGAACGTCCAACCGCCGCGTGCCATGCGAGCGCGTGCACCGTCGAAGGCGCGCCCGATGTTGCTCCATCCGACGGCGCCGATGATGCGCTCGCTGCCGTAGGCCAGCTCCTGTCGTCCCACGCGCACCGCGGCCTTCGCTTCGCCCCACGGCTTGTGGATCTCTGCCCACCCCTGGTGCAGGTCGACGTTGAACGATGACGACAGCGTCGAGCTCTCGCTACCGTAGGTGCGCGAGTCCTGGATCTGAACGTACAGGTCCACCTCGTCCGAGACGTCCGCGCGCAGGCCCAGGCGCGTGCGCTGGAAGATGTCCCAGATGACTTCTTGCGCTCGCTGGGAACGATCGGCTCCTTCGGCGCGCACGCGCACCTGGCCGTCGAATGAAATCTCCGTGGACTGCGCAACGGGCGCCGCGAAGTAGAGCACCACGAGGGGAAAGCACACGAGAAAACGCACGACGGCATGGCGTCGGGACATCACGCTGCACCTTTCGTGTTCGGATGGACCTGCGGCTCGGTCGTGTTCCTTGGGAAGCTCGATCGCCGCTCGGGCAGCGTCAAGGGAGGCCACGCGCGCCGCCTGGAGACGGAGATGGGAAGGCCGTATACTGCGCGGAACCGAACACGAGACCCGAGTGCCGTCGAAGACCGAACCGCGTCAGGAGGACACGCATGGCAGACAAGCCCGAGGTCGGCTCGTTGTGTTGGACGGACCTCACGGTGCCGAACGCGGAGCACGTACGCGATTTCTACGCCGCGGTCGTGGGGTGGAAGCCGGAGGCGTGTGACATGGGCGGCTACAGCGACTACACGATGAGCATGCCGGGAAGTGGCAAGGCCACCGTCGGCGTGTGTCACGCGCGCGGCTCGAACGCCGATCTGCCGGCGCAGTGGCTGATCTACATCGCGGTCGCCGATCTGGATGCCAGCATCACAGCCTGCACGGAGCGCGGGGGACGCATCGTGGTCGCGGCCAAGAATTTCGCGGGCCAGGGACGCTACTGCGTCATCGAGGATCCCGCCGGAGCCGTGGCCGCGCTGTTCGAGTCGGCGTAGCGCGTGCTCCCGCGCGAGCGAACGCCCGCACGAGTTTGCGCGGGCGTTCGACAAGGACAAGCGGCGGGCTGTGTCAGCGCTTGAAGTCGACCCGTTGGACGTCGCGCCAGGGCACGTAGGTCGGGTCGCGGTCGCTGTCGGAGCGAAAGATCAGAACGCCGGCGTTGCGGTCACTGACGTCCTGGCCGTCTTCGAGCTCGATCTCTTCTCCCGTAAGCAGGACGACGAGGCTGGCGTCACCGCCCAGCGGCTCGATCGCGCTCACCAGCGCGAGCGGGATGTCGAACTCGATGTCGCGCATCTTGCCGTTCAACATCTCCCAGCCTTCGCTCTCGTCCAGGTCGATGACCAGCCGGCCCTCGTGCTTGCCACCGTCCACGTCGGTCACGGTGCCCGACAGGGCTCCGACCCCGGTGAACTCGGCGTAGCCGCGCCCGCTGCCGGCGCCGTCGCTGAAGGTGACCTTCTCGAACTCGCTCCAGGGAATCGTGACGCGTCCGAAACGCGGGTCCTCCACCATGATGCCGCGGTTGTCGTCGTTCACGTCGTTGCTGCCGCGCATCTCGAACGAGCGCCCGTCTTTGAGCTCCACGATCGATCCACGCCGCGAGCGCCGTTCGATCGAGCGGATGCGCCCCATGGGGATGTCGACCTCACCGTCTTCGGTCTCACCGTCGAGCACGTCGTCGCTCGTGCACTCCTGCTTGTCCCACTGGATGTAGCCCTGGAACTCGCCGGAGTCGGTGAGCACCGTGCCGTGCAGGCGCGTCACGCCCGGATCGGCGTCGCGCGGCGCCGCCATGAAGCGAATGCTCTCCAGCCGATCCCAGCGCAGCTCGATCTTGCCGAGCTCCTGATCGTCGACGTGGATCTTGCCGCCCACGTCGTCGGAATAGCCCTCGACGTCGAAGGTCGTGCCGCTCTTCATGACCACATCGGCGCGCTTGTCGCCCGTGATGATGATCTGCTCGATGTCCCCGAAACGCGCGACGAAGATGCGCGAAGAGGAACGATTCTCATCGCCCCAGCGGATGTTCCAGTCGCCCCAGCGGAAGCCGCGCCGGCGGTCCCGATCGCGACGGTCACGGTCTCGATCCCGGCTGTCGCGATCCCGGTCGCGGTCACGGCGCCTCTGATCGCGCTCGTAGTCGCGCCACCAGTCGTCCTCCAGGTACGGGTTGTCCTGCTTCGACGAATGGAACAGGTCGTCCCAGAACGCTTCCTGGTTTCCCCAGCGCAGGAAGCCGCGGTACGTGCGTCCCGATCGGGTCTCGATCTCCCCGTAGATGAACCCGGCGTTGGTGCGATCCGACGGCTGCAGTGCCCGTGCTTCGGACACGATGCCCAGACAGAGTGCGGTGAGGACCCACGGTGTCCACTTACGCATCAGAGGATTCCTTCCTTCCCCACGAACGGCGATCTTCGCTCACTCGACCGCGTCCCCTCGCGGTGCGCTCAAGGTTGAGGTCGCGCGTTGGCGCTCCCACTCGACTCGCTGTCGTCGAAGCTGCTCGAAGTCCACGGCTCGTCCGATTCGGTGAAGCTCGATGCCACGTCGACCGAGCTCTCGTCGAGACCGCGGTTGCGCTCGAAGCGTTCGAGGATCTCGATCATCGTGCGCTGGTAGCGCGCGTCCGCACGCAGGAGCGCCACGGAGATCTCCATGAAGCGCTCGTCGTCCATCGGCGCGCTCGGCGACTCGACGGACAGATCGATGACGCGCGGACCGGTCGGGCCGCTTTCCTGGGTCGACGGTCGCAGGCCGATGGCGCCGGCAACGAAGAGCAGCGCCACGCCTGCTGCCGCAGCCCAGGTCCAGCGCATCGGACGCGGGAAGCGCACGATGCGCTCGGGCGCCGCGGTTGGCGCCGGCGTTGCGCTCGACACATCCACTTCGACCGGCATCGCGTCGGCGACGTCCTGCAGATCGCGACAATCGCGGTAGAAGGTCTGACACGCGTTGCATCCCGGAAGGTGATCCAGGATCGCCAACGTATCGGCGCGGCTGGCCTCGCCGTCGATCAGGGCCGAAATGTGCATCTCGTAGCTCTCACAGGATCTCATCATCGTTCCCTCTCGACTCGAGGTGTCGCAGGCGCCGACGCGTCCGAACGGTACTCACGCAGCCCCGCGATCAATCTCTTGCGTGCCCGAAACACGTTGACCTTCACCTTGGCCAGACTCCATCCGGTGGAGCGCGCGATCTCCGCATACAGGAGCCGTTGCATCACACCGAGCTCGAAGGCCGTGCGCTGCTCGGAGGGGAGCGTGTCCAGCAGCCCGGCGACGCGCTCGCGCAGCTCGGCAGCACGCGTATGCGCTTCTGGATCGTCGAACCCCGGCGCCGCCAGCGAGTCCGGATCGACGGGCTCGCCCCTCGAATCCACGCTGCCGACGATGTGACGGCGCCGCAGGCTGTTGATCAGCACGTTGCGCGCGGTCCGGAACAAGTACGGACGCACCTTGCTCGGATCGCGCAGCGCTCCGGCACGTTCGACGAGTCGAGCGTAGGTGTCCTGACACAGGTCCTCGGCCTCCTCCGGATCGCGCACCCGGCGGCGGAACCACGCCAGCACCTGGGCGCGATAGGGCTCGAAATCCGGCGCTTGGTTCGGCATTCGCGAGCCTTCTCCAGGGTTCGACGCCCCGAGGTGGCCTCGCGTGGCGCCCTGTGGAAGATGACAGCCGTAGTCCCAAGAGGTTACACGCTGACGGCGCCTGGGCGGTTGCGCGCGCGGAAACCCGCCGCGCGCCACGCGGGTCCGGCAACTCGGGGGGTGAAGAGCGGTGTGTTCAGAAGCGCCCGGCCTGGAAGTCCTCGACCGCCTGGCGCAGCTCCTGGGCGGTGTTCATGACGAAAGGGCCGGCGCGGGCGATGGGCTCGCCCAGCGGCTTGCCGGCGACCACGAGGAAGCGCGCTTCGTTGGCGTTGGTGCCAACGAAGACGCTGTC
>JBFJHN010000292.1:0-4749 GCA_041613275.1 Candidatus Krumholzibacteriia bacterium
CGGTGTGAGGTTGTCGTCGTCGGCGCTTGCGGGCTCCGCGGCGGTTGGCGCCTGGGCGGGCGGGGGCGCGGCGGCTTCGCGCACCGCAGGAGCGGGCGGCGGGCCGTTCTGCGCGACTCCGCTCGCGTGCTTGGAGATGCGAATCTTGCGTCCCCAGCCTTCGGAGATCTCGAGCTCCGCGATCTCGCTTTTCTCCACCAGTCGGATCAGGTACTCGATGCGGTCGTCACGCATCGTCGACTCTCCTTCCGGAGTGGGAGATCACGAAACGCGCTCGAGATACTTGCGCGTGCGCGTGTCGATCTTCAACGCGTCCCCGATTTCGATGAACAGCGGCACCTGGACCACCAGCCCCGTTTCCAGCGTCGCGGGCTTCTGGCCGCCCTGCGCGGTGTCGCCCCGCAGCCCGGGATCGGTTTCGGTCACGCGCAGCTCGACGTGCGACGGAAGCTCGACCGAGATGGGTTCGTCCTCGATGGTCAACAGCTCCACTTCCGCGTTGTCGCTGAGGAACAGGTTGGCGTCGCCGATGATCGACTCGTTGAGGACGATCTGCTCGTACGACTGCATGTTCATGAAGTGGTGCTGGTCCCCGCTCGAGTAGAGGAACTGGTACGGGCGCCGTTCGGCGCGCACGTCCTCGAAGCGTTCGCCAGCGCGGAACGTGTCCTCGACCACCTGACCGGTGCGCAGACGCTTGAGCTTCGTGCGCACGAAGGCACCACCCTTGCCCGGCTTGACGTGCTGGAACTCGACGATGCTCCAGTAGTCGCCCTTGTGCTTCAAGACCATACCGTTGCGGAAATCGGCGGTGCTGGCCACGGAAACTCCCCGCTGGAAGATTGCGTTGGGACGAAGCCCCGTCGGATGGGACGAAGCGCCTTGTAGCATACCCGAGCCGCCTCGGGCAAGCGGGCGCTCAGGAGGCGTCTTCGAGGCCGGCGCGACGCGCCAGCGCCTCCAGCGCGGCGACGTACCCGAACGTGCCCAATCCGCTGATGCTGCCCGCGCACACGCCGGCGAGGAGCGAGCGGCGGCGGAACGTTTCGCGGGCGAAGATGTTCGACAGATGCACCTCGATCGCGGGCACGGACAAGGCGCTCACCGCGTCGCGCAGCGACACGCTCGAGTGCGTCAATCCGCCCGGGTTGAGGATCAGACCGTGTGCGCGCGCGGCCTGCTCCTGCAGCCAATCGATCAACGCGCCTTCGCTGTTGGACTGGAAGAACGCAAGCTCGATCCCCGACCAACGCGCGGCGTGGCGGCGCATCATGCTCTCCACGTCGGCGAGCGTCTCGCTGCCGTAGATCTCCGGCTCCCGGCGCCCGAGCCAGTTGAGATTCGGGCCGTTGACGACGAGCACGCGATGCATGGAAACGGTCCTAGCGTTTGATGGAGCGGACGTAGCGCAGGAAGCGTTCGAAGTCCGGCTCGGAGGACGCGCTCTGTTCTTTCGCTTGCCGCGGACGCGGAGTCTGTTGCGGCGTGCCGATGACGGTGTGCCGTTTGGCCTGCTCGCGCGCGCGCACGCCTTCGGTGACCTCGCGCAGCTCTTCGGCACGACGATGCGGCTCGGCGTCGAGGCTCTCCACGTCGAGCAAGCGCCACGCGACGCCGTCTTCGTACGGGACGTCCTCGTCCGACACGGGCGGCGTCGCGCCGAGATCCGCGTGCGGCTCTTCGGCGATGGGCGGTGACGGCACCGCGGTGTCGTGCTCGTGCGGCGCTGCCGGCTCCGTGGGGTCGTGCGCCATCGCAGCCGCGGCGATCTCGTCGTCGGCGTCTGCGAGCTGCAGAGCCTCCGGATCGTCCGCGTCCTCGGGCACGGGCTCGACGTTCGCGGCCTCGGCGGGGGCGAACTCGAAGCTCGGGCGCGGGTCGTCGGCTGCATCGGGGACTTCCGCGTCGGCGCCTTCTTCGAATCCGGCCATGCGCTCCTGCAGCGCGCGCAGTCTGTCGAGCACCTCGGGATGCTCGGGGTGTTTGGCGTGCAGCGTCTGGTAGATGTCCAAGGCCTTGTCGAGGTAGCCCTGCGATTCGTAGATGCGCGCCAGCGTCAGCGTGGAGAACTCGTCCGTGAGTCGTTGCGGCGGTCCCAGGTCCGATTCGCCCGGCCCCGGATCGGGGCCCTGCCGCACCACGATGCGGTCGTCGGCGCGCTGCACGTGCCAATCCGCCAGGGGCTTGGCCGGCGCGTCCACGTCGAACGCGGGCGTCGGGGGGGCGTGCGCGTCCGACGCGTCTTCCACGCCGAGAGGTTCGTCCGGCAGCACCTCGTCGGTCCCCGCCGGCGCCTCGCCGCTCCATGCGGGCGTTCCCGCGCCCGGATCGAGCGTTTCGAGCGCCTCGTCTTCGAGGGGCTCGAAGCCGTGCAGCGTTTCCGCGACATCGGACTCGGCGGTGGGGACCGCTGCATCGTGCGAGGCGACGACCTCGGGTTCGATCGTCGGCGCCGCGGAAGGCTCGATCCCTTCCTCGGGCGCCGGCTCTTGAGGCACCTCCGGAAGCGTGATCTCCGGCAGCGGCTCGCTTGTGTCCTGGGGCGCAGGCTCGGCGATGGCGGGCTCGGGGACGTCGGGCACCGCGCCCAGGGCATCGAAGGCCGCGGCGTCGGATTCCGGGACCGGCGGCGCCGGAGTCTGCTGCAAGCGATCGCGCGCCTCACGCGCCGCGACGTCGAAGGGGTCGAGGTCCAAAACCTGCTGCCAGAGCGTCGCAGCATGCTCGGCGGCGCCACGGTTCGCCGCACGCGTCGCGCGGTACTTGAGCGCCACGAGATTGTCGGGCTCGAGCTCCGCGACGCGCGCGAACGTGGCCTCGGCCTGCTCGACCTCGCCGCGCTGCAGCTCGCACTCCGCCTGCAGCACGAGCGCCGAAACGTACGTCGGATGCTGTTCCGTGCCGCGTTGGAGGATGGCCACGGCCTCGTCGAGCCGGCCGAGCTCGCGGTAGGCATCGGCGAGCGGCGCGAAAGCGCGCGAATCCGGCGCGCTGCGGTACGCCGTTTCGAGAGCGGCCACCTCTTCGGGGCTCGGGTGGTCGTGCATTGCAACTCCTCGAACTTTCAGCGCGAACGGCGTGCACCTGCGGCGCGCGACGTCCCTCTTGAGGGAAGCACGCCATCGAGGGCCACGGCAATGCGTCTTTCGTCCACGTCGTGACCCAAGCTCACGGAACCGATGCGCGGTGTCAGGACGAAGCGCGCCCGTCCGCCGCGCGCCTTCTTGTCACGTCGCCAGGCCTGGCGCAGGCGCGACAGCGTCGGACGCTGGGGCGCGCGCAGCGGCAAACCGAGCCGCTGGAGCAGCGCGCGCAGCCGTTCCACCTGCGGTTCCTGCGCGACACCGAGATCCTCGGCCAGCGTGCACGCGGCCAACATTCCCAAGCCCACGGCTTCACCGTGTGTGAGCCCGTGCCGACCATCGCCTTCGAGCGCGTGGCCCAACGTGTGGCCGAAGTTGAGCGCTGCACGCATGCCGTGTTCGCGCGCATCCGCTTCGACGAAGCGCGCCTTGATCCGGCAGCAGCGTGCCACGAGTTTAGCATCGCGCTCGGCGTCGCGTCCCACGCCGTCGGCATCGCCGCGCTCGAGCTGCGAGAACAAGGCGCGATCTGCGATCATGGCGTACTTCACGACCTCGCCCAGGCCGCTGCGAAGCTCGCGGCGCGGCAGCGACGCCAGCGCGTCGGTTCCCACCAGGACCGCACGGGGCTGATGGAAGGCGCCCACGGCGTTCTTCGTGCGCAAGAGGTTCGCGCCGACCTTGCCGCCCACCGCCGCGTCGACCATGCCGAGCAGCGTGGTCGGCACGGCCAGCCAGTCGATGCCGCGCAAATAGGTGGCCGCAACGAAGCCAGCGAGGTCGGTGACGACGCCTCCGCCCACGGCGACCACGCAGGTGTCACGGTCCAACCCGCGGCGCAGCAGCTCGTTGTGGACCGTCCTCCAGGCGCGCAGCGTCTTGTTGCGCTCCCCGGGCTCCAGAAGCACGGGATCCGGCGTGTCGATGCCGGCCGCACGCAGCTGCCGCGCCGTGCGCCGCCAGACACGCGCGTGCACGTTGCGGTCCGTGATCGCAATCCACGCGCGCGCCCGGTTTCGTCGTAGCCAGCGCGCCAGAAGAGGCGCGGCCGAGACGCCGACCCGAACCTCGTAGGCGTCGTCTTTCAGGCGCACCAGAACGCGTCGCGTGCTCAAGTCGCTTCCTCCAAAGCAAAGGCCGCCAGCAGCGCCCGCAGCTCGCGCACGAACGCGTGCTTCGCACGACCGGGTGCAAACAGCACGCCTTGAAACGCGAACAGCCGCCGGCGCGCGGGGTCGTACGCGAAGCGGGTGAGCACCGGTCCGCCGGCCACGTCGCGTTCGTTCTGCCAGGTGCCGGCGAGAAAGACATCGCCACCGCGCGGTTCCACGCGTGTTGCGTCTTCGACCAGCGTATCGCCGTCCAGGCGCCACAACGCATCGCGTTGCATGCCGACGAGGAACGCCGGACTGCGCGACTGCGTGGAGTCCACGTCGTCGAGCCAAAGCAAGGTGACGACGCGCGCGGGTGTCTCCCGCAGCCAGCGGCGGGCCCCGGGCCAGCCGTCCGGCGGCGGCGCCACACGGTACTCGGGCGGCACCGCGATCGCCACACCTTCGACCGAGTCGATATCACGCGCGGACCCGTCACGCAGGGCGCGCGCCCAACGCGTCACGACCGCGCGGTCGAAGTCCGGTGGCCAGCTCGCGCCGAGCCCCTCGAGCAG
>JBFJHN010000293.1:0-4735 GCA_041613275.1 Candidatus Krumholzibacteriia bacterium
ACCCGGCCGTCTTGTTGTTGGCCGGATTGCAGGGTTCGGGCAAGACGACGCTCGCCGCCAAGCTCGCGGGGCACTTGAAAAAGCGCGGGCACAAGCCGTTGTTGGTTGCGGCCGACGTGTATCGTCCCGCGGCCATCGACCAGCTCCAGGTGCTCGGTCGGCAGCAGGACGTGCCGGTGACGGCGCTCCCCGGAGAGCGTGACGTCCCGAAGATCGTGCGCGCCGGCTTGGACGCGGCGCGTGAGGGCCTGCGCGACATCGTCATCGTGGACACGGCGGGTCGCCTGCACATCGACGACGAGCTCATGAACGAGCTCGAGGCGGTGCGCAAGGAAGCGCAGCCGCAGGAGACGCTGCTCGTTCTCGACGCCATGACCGGACAGGAAGCGCTCGGCGTCGCGCAGGAGTTCGACCGGCGCATTCCGCTCACCGGCGTGGTGCTGACCAAGCTGGACGGCGACGCGCGCGGCGGCGCGGCGCTCAGCCTGCGCGCGGTTCTGGGCAAGCCGATCAAGTTCGTCGGCGTGGGTGAGGGGCTCGACGATCTCGAGACCTTTCACCCGGATCGCATGGCGCAGCGCATCCTCGGCATGGGCGACGTGCTCACGCTCGCCGAGAAAGCGCAAGAGGTCTACGATGAGGACCAGGCGCGCGAGCTCGAGAAGAAGATGCGCCGCCAGTCGCTCACGCTCGAGGACTTCCTCGAGCAGCTGCAGGCGGTCAAGAAGATGGGGCCGCTCGACAAGATCGTTGGCATGCTCCCTGGAGTTCCCGCGAACGCGGTGGCGGACGCGCGGCGCGAGATCGATTCGAAGCGACTGGATCGCGTCCAGGGCATCGTGCACTCGATGACGCAGGTCGAGCGTCGCAACCCGCGCGTCATCGACGGCTCGCGGCGCCGGCGCATCGCGCGCGGCAGCGGCACCAGCGTTCAGGAAGTGAACCAGCTGTTGTCGCAGTTCGATCAGATGAAACGCATGATGAAGAACATGACTCAGGGCAAGAGCCCATCCGCGGTGCCGAAGGCGCGCCGGGCGGCACGTGTCGCCACGCGCGCCGTAGCCGCCGGACATGCGCGCAAACGTTACGGGAGCAAACGCAAGCGCCGCCGTTGAGCGGCAGGATCACGACGCACGTCGTGCTGGAGGAGGTTCGAGACTTGTCGGTCAAGTTGCGACTGAGACGCATGGGAAACACGAATCGGCCGTTCTATCGCATCGTCGCCATCGACGAGCGCAAGCGCCGCGACGGACGCGCCATCGAGGAGCTGGGGTGGTACGACCCGGTGAAGCAGCCGGCGACGACGACCCTGAAGGAAGAGGCCATCCTGTCGTGGCTCGACCGTGGCGCAAAGCCCTCGGAGACCGTCGGTCGGCTGCTGCGCAGCCACGGCGTTCTGCACAAGTGGCAGCTGCTCAAGGAAGGCGTGTCCGCCGAAGAGGCGACGAAGCGCGTCGCCGAGGCGCTGGCCGCCAAGGTCGAAAAGCCCAAGAAGGCACGGCTTTCGAAGAAGGCGCGCGCCAAGGCGGCAGCGCCCGCCGAGGAAACGGCCGATGCGTGAGCTGGTCGAGTTCGTGGCGCGCTCGCTCGTGGACGAGCCGGAAGCGGTGCAGGTGCACGAGCGCCAGAGCGACTCGACCGTGGTCTACCAGCTGCAGGTGGCCCGTGACGATGTCGGCAAGGTGATCGGCAAGCACGGGCGAACCGCGCATGCGCTGCGCTTGCTCTTGTCGGCTGCGGCGCAGCGGCGCGGCTGCAAAGCGGTGCTGGAAATCCAGGAGTGAACGCGACGCACGCCAGGATCGTTCTCGGCAAGCTCGTCAAAGCCGTGGGGCTGCGCGGCGAGCTCAAGCTGTACGAAACCTCGGATTTCTGGAGCGAGGCGCTTCGCAGCGCGCAATTGTTCCTGGTGCGAGACGACGCGCGGCGGGCGGTCCACGTGCGTCGCTGGCGCGTCCACAGTCCGGGCATGACGGCGCTGTTCGTCGAAGGAGTCGACGACCGCGAGGGCGCCGAAGCCTGCATCGGCTTCGAGCTGGTCCTGGAAGGCGAAACGCTGGACGTCCCGCTGCCCGAGACGCGACGTCCGTTCCAGGTGCGTGGCGTGCGCGTGCTCCTGCCCGACGGCAGCCAGCTGGGTACGGTCGACGACGTCATGCCGATGCCGGCCCAGGACGTGTTCGTGGTCCAAGGCGAGCGCGAGTACCTCATCCCGGATGCGCCGCACGTGGTCCGGGAGCTCGATCTGGACGCACGCATCATGCGCATCGATCCGTTGCCGGGGTTGCTGGAGCTCTGACACGCATGCGCATCGCGGTCGTGACGTTGTTTCCCGAGTTCTTCGACTCGCCGCTTGCTGCGGGGATCCTGCATCGGGCGCGCGACCGGGGGCTCGTGGAGTTCGTGTTCGTCAACCCGCGCGACTTCACGCACGACCGACATCGCACGGTGGACGATTATCCGTACGGCGGCGGGCCCGGAATGATCCTTCGGCCCGAGCCGTTCGTCGAGGCGGTCGAGAGCCTGACCGGAGCGGACAATCCGCAGCGTCGTCCAGTGATCCTGATGTCGCCGCAGGGGCAGCCGTTCACCCAGGCCAAGGCGGAAGCTCTGGCGCGCGAGCCCGAGCTGGTGTTCGTGTGCGGGCGCTACAAGGGGCTGGATGAGCGCGTTCGCGAGCTCGTGGTGACCGAGGAGCTGTCGGTCGGCGACTACGTGCTCTCGGGCGGCGAGCCGGCCGGCCTGTGCATCATCGACGCCCTGGTGCGTCTGCAGCCGGGCGCGCTGGGCGACGAGGACTCCGCAGCCACCGACTCGTTCAGCTCGGAGTGGCACGGCGGGCTGGATTGCGCGTACTATACGCGACCGCCGGAGTATCGCGGCTTGAGCGTGCCGGAGGTGCTGCTCTCCGGGCACCACGCACGCATCGCCGCATGGCGCCGCGAGCAGTCGGAGGCTCGCACGCGGGCGCGGCGCGCCGATTTGCACTCGAAGGATTCGCAGGAGATGCGCCCCGCAAGTGGCGACACGGACTCCGCGCGGAACACGAATGGGAGGGTTTCGGAATGAACATCGTCGAGGCCATCGAGGCCAAGCAGATGAAGGGCAAGGTGCCCGAGTTCGACGTCGGCGACACCGTGCGCCTGAGCGTCAAGGTCATCGAGGGCTCCAAGGAACGTCTGCAGCCCTTCCAGGGTGTCGTCATCCAGAAGGCGAACACGCGCAGCCGCGCGACCTTCACGGTGCGCAAGGTCACCGGTGGCGTCGGCGTGGAACGTGTGTTCCCGGTGCATTCGCCGAACGTCGCCAAGATCGAGGTCGTGCGTCGCGGTCATGTGCGTCGCGCCAAGCTGTACTACCTGCGTGAGCGACGCGGGAAGGCGGCACGCATCCGCGAGCGCTCCTGACGGACTCCGTTGAGGGGATGGGTGTGGGGCGCCTGGCTCGCAACCGGCAGCAACGCTTCGAGCGCCTGCGCGGCTTCGACCACGACGTGGATCCGACCGCATGGCGCGCCGAACGTCTGGCCGGCGTGGACGAAGCCGGCGTCGGTCCGCTCGCCGGCCCCGTCGTGGCGGCCGCCGTCATCCTCCCCAACGACTTCGAGCTTCCCGAGCTCTTCGACTCCAAGCGCATCAGTGCCGCCGAGCGTGCCCGCTGCGAGACGATCATCCGCGAGCGCTGCCTCGCGCTCGCCGTCGCCGCGGTGTCGTCGCGCGTCATCGATCGTGTCAACATCTTGAACGCCATGCTGCGCGCCCAGGGTCGTGCGCTCTCACGTCTGTCGCGACGGCCCATGACGGTTCTGGTGGACGGCAATCGAGCGCCAAGCGTGCCGTCGGGATGGCGCACGCGCGTCCAGAACGTCGTGCGCGGCGATAGCCTGTCGCTGTGCGTCGCGGCCGCATCGGTGGTGGCCAAGGCCACGCGGGATCGTTGGATGCTGCGGCTCGAGCGCCGCTTCCCCGCGTACGGCTTCGCGCAGCACAAGGGCTACGCGACCTCCGAGCACATGGATGCCCTGCGCGCGCACGGTCCGTCCCCGGCGCACCGCAAGAGCTTCTGCGGCTTCCTCGACGACGAGGCCGAGCTCGCACGTCAGGGGCGCTTCGCGTTCGCGCCGGAGCCGGCACGCGTCGTGCGTCGCAAGCGCGTCGCACGCGCGCGTTGACGCGCGCGCAAACCGCGACGCACCGCGGGCCCGACGTCTCCTCGAATCGACGCGTCCATGACGACCCCGAGCGCGGAGCGCGGCCGTCGCGGCACCCTGGGAGAGCATCTCGCCGCGCGCTTTCTCGAGCTGGACGGTGCGACGATCCTCGCGCGTCGGCTGCGCGCGGCAGGCGTCGAGATCGATCTCGTTGCACGGCAGGAGCGCTGCCTCGTCGTCGTCGAGGTCAAGCTGCGCGCGACGTCCGCCGAGGAGGCTGTTGACGCCGTGCACCCGCGCCAGGCCGCGCGCCTGCGCCGCGCCGCGGCGGCGCTTCTCGCGCATCACGCCTGGGCGGACGCCGCACGCATCGACGTCGTGACGCTGGATTGGAACATGCTTGCAGGGACGCTGCGGATGCGCCGCCTGCGCGGAGTGTGCGGGATCTGAGGCCGCGATTGACACATGCTTCGCGGCGCTTCTAGAGTCGGCCGCCGGAGCTGCGAGCGCGGTGGCCGTGCCGGAGGTTGGATGCACACGTTGCAGGCCCAGAGGGCATGGCGCTTGGCGCTTGCGGCGATGATC
>JBFJHN010000294.1:0-4731 GCA_041613275.1 Candidatus Krumholzibacteriia bacterium
CCCCAGCTTCGTGTCGCGGGCGCGGAACACCTCGCCCATGCCGCCGGCGCCGATCGTGTCGACGACCTCATAGTGCGCCAGGCGTTTACCCTTCACGCGCGCGGCCTCCCCAAGATGCGTTTTGGCCCGCCGCATTGCGTGCGCAACGCGGGACCGATCTTTCGGACCGATGATCCCGGCCGAAGAATCCTCTGTCTCGGATTCGATGTCCAAGCATACCAGACAGGTTCTTTCGCGTAGCCCCTCCAGACAAGACTGCGCGCGGCTCCAGGCAGGTACGCGTGGCTGCGCTTGACGGTTGACAACCGGGCGCCTACGGTTCGACCCCTGCGGGACCCTCCATGGGCATACCACTGCGAGGGCACGGATGGGAGGGGAGGGGACGACGTGGCCAGTCTCCTGGAACGCCTCAACGCCGATCTCAAGGACGCCATGCGCGCGCGCGACGCCATGCGCACGAGCGTGCTGCGCATGCTGCTCACCCGCATCAAGGAAAAACAGGTCGAAAAGAGCGCCGAGACCAAGCTGGACGATGCCGTGGTCGAGCAGCTGCTGACGTCGTTCGCCAAGCAGCGGCGCGAATCGGCCGAGGCCTATGCGAAGGCCGGGAGGGCGGATCTCGAGCAGAAGGAGCTGCAGGAGCGGGAGATCGTCATGTCGTACCTGCCGGAGCAGCTGGACGACGACGCGATTCGTGCTGCGGTGCAGGAGATCGTCGCCGAAACGGGGGCCAGCGGCCCGGACGACATGGGGCGCGTCATGGGCGCAGCGATGAAGCGCTTGCGCGGGCGCGCCGAGGGCAATCGCGTGCAGGCGATCGTGCGCGACGTGCTGTCGGGTTGAGGTCGCAGCGCGCGGCGTGGGGTTCGATCGCGCGCGCGGAACCAGGGCTCAGCTGGAGACGGACCGGCGGGCCCGGAGACGAGGAGGATCGGGATGGGTTGGGTGGATCTCGTCGTCATTGCCGTGCTCGCGGTCACGTCGATGGTCGGCTTCCGGCGCGGCCTGCTGCGCGGTGTCGTCGAGCTGGTCGGGTTGACCTTCGGTGTGTTCCTCGCCTTGTATCTGACCGGCGGCTTCGTCGAAACCTACACCGGGCCGGCGTCGCAGTGGCGGATCACACCGCCCCTCGTCTTCATCGGAATCGTCGGCATCGCCATGCTGATTGCCCAGGTCGCCGGCCGCGTGGCCAGCGAGATCATCCAGGTCACCTTCTTCGGCTGGTTCGACCAGTTCGGCGGCGCCATGGCGGGCGTGGCCAAGGGCGCCATGTGGCTCAGCATCATCATCACGTTCGTTCTGCACCTGAATTTGGGACCCAACGTGACGGCTCAGGTCGAAGAGTCCACGCTCGGGCCGCCGCTCGCCAAGCTGCTGCCGGCGGCCTTCGACGTCGTCGAGTCCTACGCCGCCGACGTCCGTCTGCGCGACCCGTTCGACGCGGCGACTCAGTAGCGAGCCGGGGCTCCCAGGTGGGGGGAGAAGGATAGTGTCCCGGGAGCCCCTGGCACACGTGTGCGTCCGCGCCCTGTGCAGGGCGGGAATGGCGTCTGCGTGCTCTCACGCCTCGACCGTCCCGCGGTTGAGAAAGCGCAGAGCTTCCTCGCGCGTTTCGCACACGTTGAAATGGCGCACCAGCTTCAACACGATCATCGGGTGCAGGTGCTTGTCGGGAACGCGGCAGAATGCCCACTGCGTGTCGGACTGCTGCAGCTGCTCGTAGACTCGCAGGAACATCGTGAAGGCCAACGTGTTCATCACCCGCACCCTGTGAAGATCGATCATGATCTTGGTCTGATTGCCTTCCAGCAACGCGAAGAGCTCACCTTCCAGCTCCTTCGTCTTTTCGTCGCCCACGAGATGCGCGCCCGGTACGAGAATGACGACGTCGTCTTCGTACTCCTTCTTGAAATACACGTTCAACACCGCCTTCGATTGCTTGGAATGGCATCGCAGGGTCGGATGCACGACCCGTTTTTCGACTCGTAGGCCGGCATGTGCGCCGGACCGCGCACGAATCCGCCCCCTACCCATGAGAACGGCGCCGGAGCGTCGATCCGCACATCCGGCCCAGAAGTTGTGCTAGATTCTTCACATTCTTTGACGACTCGGCCCCTACGACTCGGCTTGCGTGAATCCACAGCGGGGCTCGCCTGAAACACTCCGGGAGGTCTCGTGGCCACGCCGCACGATTCGCGTTCCCGTTCAGGCGGGGGAGCTGGGGGAGGCGGCGAAGAGCCTCCGCTGGAGACCACCGCCACGCTGATTCAGTTTGCCCGTAGAGGCGACCGGGCAGCGCGCAACCGCTTGCTCCGGCGCTACCACCCCGTGCTCACGCGCTGGGCCCACGGTCGCCTGCCGTCGTATGCCCGCGATTTGTCCGAGACCGGGGACCTCGTTCAGCAGACGCTCATCAAGGCCTTGAGGGCGATCGACAGCTTCGAGCATCGGCACGAGGGCGCCTTCCTCGCCTGGCTGCGCGCCATCTTCATCAACGAGGTGCGCGACGAGATCCGCAGCGCCGGGCGCAGACCCTGGAAGGTCGAGCTTGGCGACGACTTGGTCGCGCACGGCGCCTCTCCGTTGGCTGACCTTCTGACCGCCGAGACGTTTTCGTCCTACGAGAGGGCTTTGGCAACCTTTCCCGATACCACGCGCGAGGCGATCATCTTGCGCATCGAGTTCGGCTTCTCCTACCCGGAGATTGCGGCCGCCATTGGGAGCTCCGAGAACGCCGTGCGCATGCGCGTGACGCGCGCGGTTGCACGTCTCGCAACGATCATGGGATCGCGTGATCGAGGTCGGGATGCCGGCGGTGTTCCGGTCGATCGGGTGGACCCTGCCGAAACGACCGCAGAGGATCGAAATTACAACGCCGCCGACGAAGCGGATCGTTGAAAACCGCGCCAAGGGCTCCCGTGGGGGGGATGGCGACGGGGATCCCGGGAGCCCCTGGCGTACGCATGCGCACCCGCGCGGAACCTCCTAGGCGTGCTCGCGTGCTTCATTCCACGCTTCGACCGGTTCCGGAGTCAGGAAGCGAAGCGCCTCCTGGCGTGTGTCGCACACGTTGAAGAGTCGCACCAGCTTCAGCACGACCAGCGGATGCTCGATCTTTCGATCGACGTTGCAGAACGCCCAGATCGCGCCGACATCCTCGAGGTCGGCGAGAACCCTCTGAAACATCGTGATCGCTGGCGTGTTCATGTTCTCGGTTCGCCTGAGATCGATGACGAACCTGCGGCGGCCTGCCGCCAGCTGCGCGTGGATCTCGTCCCTGATCTCGTCCGTTTCGTCGCCGCCGAACAGGTTGCTTGGCGGCTCCAGGATCACGATGTTGCCGATGTACTCTCTGTGAAATCGCACCTCGACCTCCTCTCACGCTCTCTTACTGGATCAACGGCAAAAACGGCGCAAACCGCACAGCAGCAATCGATTCTGTCGATGGGTCGGGCCTCGAGGCTGCGTGGTCAGGCGTCGAAGCTGCGCCGCAGGGCGACGAACGTTCGATCGTCCTGGGCGCGGGCGCAATCCAGGAACAGTTCGAGCTGGCCGAAGACGCGGCGCGTGATCTCGGACGCGGGACGCTCACGCATCTCGTCGAGCTCCTCGACGAGACGCTCGCGCGAGAAGTCCATCGCCGGCCCCGCGCAGCGGCGCAGAGCCTCGGGAATGCCGTCGCTCCAGACGCAGAACAGGGTTCCGGGCGGCAGAACGATGGACTCTTGCTCGAGCGGGACGGGAATGCGCATCCCGATGGCAGGACCGGTCGAAATGATGTCTTGGACCGGCTGCCCCGGCACGAACAGCGCCGGGTACTCGTGGCCGGCACTGACGTATTCCATGGTGTGCGTCTTGGGGTCGAGGAACCCCAGGAACAGGGTGAGGAAGCCCTGGGCCCGGACCTGGTCCTCGATGAGCTCCGTGAGGCGCTCGACGAAGCTCAAGGGCGTCGTGGCATGCGGAGCCAGCGCGCGGATCGTGGCCAGCGTGTTGGCCATGACGAGCGCCGGCCCCACGCCATGTCCCGAGATGTCGCCGAGCGCGACCAAGAGTCGCCCGTCGGGGAGCTCGAGCGTTTCGTAGAAATCGCCTCCCACTTGCACGCAGGGTTCCAGCTTGAAGTACAGGTCGTAGCCGGCTGGCGGGTTCGGTTTCTCGCGCAGGAGCGAGCGCTGGATGTAGCCCGCCCAGACCATCTCGTTGTGGACCTGGGCCTGGACGATCTTTGCGGCGACGAGGTTCGCAAGCAGCAGGAGACGCCGCAGGTGGCGCTCTTGAAAGGCGCGCTTCGGGTCGTCTTGGTCCAGGTACAGGACGCCGATCACCTTGTCGTTCTCCAGCAGCGGCGCGACGATCGCCGAGCGGATGCCCTTCATCTTGGCGGTATCCGACATACGTGATTCGAGCGAGTCTTCGATCAGGACACCCTTGCCATCCCGGATGACCTGACCGATCAGCGTGCGGCTCATTTGCAGCTGTCCGGTGGCGGCCGCCTTCGGCAGCGCGCAGCGCGTTTCGGGCTCGCCGACCTCGTTTAGGACCAGGATCTGTGCGGCGCGGAAGTGGAACAGTCGCGCCACCGCCTTGAGGCAGTTCTCGTGCACGTGCTCCTCATCGTGGTCGCTGACCAGAAAGTGGTCCAGATCGGCGAGCGAGCGCGCAAAGCGTCGGCGCACGACCCGTTCGACTGACCGTTCCAGCTCGTCTTCGCGCGCCTGCCTGCCCGAG
>JBFJHN010000295.1:0-4729 GCA_041613275.1 Candidatus Krumholzibacteriia bacterium
GCGTCGCAGCGCGCCAGCTCGCAACGCGCTCGACCGCTGATCCGGCGCACCTGGGACGCCGATGCCGCCAACGAATGGTCCCGCGAGGATTGGATCGCGATCGTGCTGTCGCCGACGTCGTTTGCCTGCATCATGCTCGGCGTCACGAAGATCCTCCTCTTGCAGTGGAGCGGGCTGTGGATGCTGGCGCTCGCTGTCGGGTGCGCCGGCTTCGCGTACTGGGTCATCGACCCGAAGCTGCGTGCGGTTTCGACCGACTATGAGCGACAGCAGGCCGACTACATCGGTGACGCCGAGCGCAGCCTGCGCGTCGACGCACAGCCCGCAGCGGCCGCTCGAGGAACGTCGCACGTGCGCGACCGTAGCACGCCTCACGAGCCTCCGCCGCGCACGACCTGAGGGAGGACCTGAGTGGAACGCGGACTGGTCACACTCATCGGCATGAGCATCGCCTACGTGGCCTCGCTTCTCGGCATGGGGCTGGCCTGGTGGGCGTGGAAGCGGAAGCGGGCCGACCGTGACGACTAGACTCGCCGTGACAAAGAAACGCGCCACGCGACTTCGCGACGTGGCTGCATGGAGCCTGTTCGGCCTGTATCTCGGTCTTCCGAGCCCGCTCCATGCAGCCCAGGACGCGATGACGTCCGCCCGCGCACCGTTGCCGGCTGAATCGCCTCTCGCGGGACCGCTGTGGACGTTCGTCGTGCCGCTCACACTGTTCGTCATCGCGTTCGGCGCCACGTTGGCGCTTTATCGCCGCTTCTCCCGACGTTGAATCCAGTCCGCCGTCGGCGTGTGGTCGCACATCCACTTGTATGCCGCTGGTGTCAACGCCGTTGACATGCACGAGACGAAGAGTGAAGTACGTTGCAAAGTGGTGCGCACTTCATTGGATGTCGGGGACGCGTCGAAACTCTTGGAATTCGTCGGCGACTGACAACGTCGTTTACAGTTCGCTCGAGTCAAGTTTTGGACCAGGACATGGGTCGATGTGCAAACAAGTTTGTAGAAGGACAAAGAAAATAAAGTAACGTTCACTTGCTTTTTTCTTGACCCGCGCGCGTGTTCGTTTGAATTTTGATGTGCCCTCCTCACTTTGATTGCGTGTTCCGAACGCAGTCGGCTTGGCGTGCCCCGGTGACTCCCAAAGTTTTCGGATGCTCGTCGTGGACTTGGTGATTTCGGCACACGTGCTCGAGCTCGATCAGCTGCTTTCCCGGTTGGCTTCTGCGCGAAACCGGCTGACGCTTCCACTTGCACAGGCCGCTGAACGCGTTACGGCGGAATCGTCGTGGGTTCCTCTCGGCTATCGCAGCTCCGACGATTTCGCGCGTGAACACTTTCAGCGCTCGGGCGGTTGGCTGCGAAGCTTGGCTGCACTGCAGCGCTCGATGCAGCGCGTTCCGGCGCTACGCCACGCCGTGGCCGGCAGCGATGGTGACGCCCCCCTCGGGCGTGCCGCCGCGCTGGAGATTCATCGTCACGTGGACACGCACAACGTTGCGCCGTGGCTCGAGCGTGCCCGCAAGTTCCCGATCCGCATGTTGCGCGAGTCCTTGCGCAAGAGCCACCCCGAGAGCCATGAGGCCCACGCGGACGCTCAACGATCGGTGGCGACGAGCGACAAGCAGTCCGCCGAGTCGATCGAATCCACCTGCCTACGCGTGTCGGCACCGCCCGAAGTCCACGTCGCTCACCACGACGTCTTGGAGCTGCATCGCGCCGTGTCAGGCGCTGAGGTGAGCGCACGTGATTTCTTCGAGTCGCTCGTCGGCGAGTCACGTTCCTCGGGAAGGTGTCGGTCGATGGAGTCCCGCGAGGACACGTCGCAGCGCAGGATCCCCGGTGCGGACGATGCGGTGAACGCCTCGCTCCGCCGTCGCCAAGCCCTCGAGCGACTGTCGAGGAGCGCCGTCCTGTGCTCGAGAAGCACCTCTGCCAAGCTCGCGCGACGGACGCTTCGGCGCGCGGAACATTGGATCAAGGAATCTCCGGTTTCCAACCGACCTGCGCGCCCGGAGCGACTTGGCTCGGAGAAGTTGGCCCGCCGCCGCGTTCACGAGCTGCGTGAGATTCTTTCGTTGGAGAACGAGATCGAGGCGCGTATCGCGGAGCTCTTGCTCGAACTCAGTGAACGGCGAGTCTGGCGCACGATCGGGTTCCGCGGCGTTGCCGAGTATGCCGAGGAACGGCTCGGCTGTTCGCGCAACGCGACGTACCGGCGCGTTCGATTGGCGCGTCGCCTCAAGCAGCTTGCCGAGGTGCGGAGAGCCTACGAGGCAGGTCATCTCGGCCTCGAGTCGGCGCTCTGGGTCGCGAGCGCGATGCGGGATCGGATCCCGAATCGTGAGATCCAGTTCCGCTGGATCGAACACGCTTCGACGACGACGCTCAAACGATTGCGCGACGAGGAACGCATCCTCGAGCGCAAGTCGTGGCTCGATCGAGCGGACACGGCGCTCGAGACGACGCTGCGGCATGCTCGCCCTCGTGGAGCCGGCCGTGCGCCAAATCCCAGTGACCGATGTCATGCGCCCGAGCCCAAGAGCGCGGGAATCCCCGACGACATCACTTGGCAGGGATCGCTGCGCCGAGTCCCAGGACAAACGCAGGCGCTGCTTGCCGCACTGGGGGCCGGCGTTCTCGAGCGCGTGGTCATGCGCGGTGCGCTCGTCGAGCGTCCCATGCGATGGATCTTGCCTGCGGATCTCGCGCACGACGTCGTCGATTGCATCGAATCCGCTCGTCGGGCGCTCGCGGATGGCGCATCGCGCGCCCACACCGTGGCGCAGGAAGCCCGTCTGGCACCGAGCGAGCGTCTCGCGCGGGAGTTCGTGGGGCAGTGCAAGCCGATCCCGGCGTGGGTTGGCTACCTCGCACTCCTCGAAGAGTACGCGGGCGTTTGGGACGACCCGACCTCCATGTCACGGCGACCGCACGATGCCATCCTGGCGCGTGCGGGCTGGCGCTGCACCGCACCCGGGTGTTCGGCCCGTCGCAACCTTCAGGTGCACCACTTGCAACATCGTGCCCGCGGAGGGGGCGATGAGCCCACGAACCTCGACGTGGTGTGCGCCTATCACCATCTGCGCGGGGAACACGGTGTCCTCGCACACTGCAGGGGGCAGGCGCCGCTCGATGTGATCTGGCGCCTCGGCACCCGCGAGCTGGGTGTCTGGTACCGGAACGAAAGGAGGCTCGCAAGCGAGCCGTCTGCGTTAACCTGAGCGCATGTGCGGCAGAAGGAACCGAGCGTTCGTTGCGGGGCGCGTCCTCGTCTGGGCGGTCGTGTGCACCCTTGGCAGTGCGGCGCGGGCGGGCGATTTCGCGCGCGACGTCGATCCGTTCATCGGCACCGGTGGACACGGGCACACGTACCCGGGTGCCACGCTGCCCTTCGGCATGGTCCAGCTGTCGCCGGACACGCGCCTCGAAGGCTGGGACGGTTGCTCCGGCTACCACGCCTCCGATTCGGTCGTGTACGGCTTCTCGCACACGCACTTGAGCGGCACGGGCGTGTCGGACTACGGCGACGTGCTGTTCATGCCGATGACGGGCGTAGCGCTTCTGAACAACGGCGCTGAAGAAGGCCCCGACGCCGGCTACGCATCGCGCTTCGACAAACGCGAGGAGGACGCGCGCCCCGGCTGGTACGGCGTGCGACTGGCCGACAACGACATCTACGTCGAGCTCACGGCCACCGAGCGCACGGGGCTGCACCGCTACAGCTATCCGCCCGACGAGCCCGCGCACCTCATCGTCGACCTCGCACACCGCGATCCGGTCGTGGAATCCGGGCTGCGCATCGTCGGCCACAACGAGATCGAAGGATTCCGGCGCTCGAATCAATGGGCCCAGGACCAGCACGTGTACTTCGTCGCGCGGTTCTCGCGCGCGTTCGTCGATGCCGACCTGGCCCTCGATCGCGAGCCCCAAGCCGGCGCGCTGGAGGTCCAGGGCACCGACGTCCGCGGGGCGTTCAGCTTCGGAACGAACGCGGGTGTCCTGCTGGTGAAGGTCGGCATCTCGGCCGTCGACATCGACGGCGCCCGGCGCAACCTCGACGCCGAGCAGCCCGGCTGGGACTTCGACGCCGTGCGCGACGCCGCCCTCGCCACGTGGAACGAGGTGCTCGGACGCGTCGTGATCGACGGAGCGTCGCAGGAGCAGCGCACGATCTTCTACACCGCCCTGTACCACTCCATGATCGCGCCCAACGTGTACTCCGACGTCGACGGGCGCTATCGGGGCATGGACGACCGCATCCACGTGGCCGAGGACCGCCGCCATTACACGGTTTTCTCGCTCTGGGACACGTTTCGCGCCACGCATCCGCTCATGACGCTTCTCGAGCCCGAGCGCACGCGCGAGTGGATCGCGACGTTCCTGGACATGCACGCGCAGGGCGGCCGGCTGCCCGTCTGGGAGCTCGCGGCGCACGAGACCGATACGATGATCGGCTACCACTCCGTCTCGGTCATCGCCGACGCCTGGTTGAAGGGAATCCGCGGATTCGACGGCGAGCGCGCGCTCGACGCCATGCTCCACAGCGCGCGCCTGGATCACTTCGGTCTGCGCGCGTACCAGGAACAAGGCTTCATCGGCGCCGAGGACGAGTCCGAGTCGGTGTCGAAGACGCTCGAGTACGCCTACGACGACTGGTGCATCGCACGCTTCGCGGCCGCGCTGGGCCACGATGACGTCGCGCGCGAGTTCGACGCGCGCAGCC
>JBFJHN010000296.1:0-4727 GCA_041613275.1 Candidatus Krumholzibacteriia bacterium
ATGGTGCGCGATCCCCAGTTCAACGCACGGCTCGAAAACGAATACCGCGCCTTGCAGAAGCTGCACATGCTCGGTGCCGAACATCGTGAGCACGTGCCTCGTGCCGTGTTCATCGGACATCCCGGTCAGCTGGCCGCCGTGGGCGAATCCGCCGTGGAAGGCGTACCCTTCCAGGCGCGCACGCATGGCGGCGCCGCCTGTGCCTACGTGCGCGAAGCGGCCGACTGGCTGACGCGACTGGCCGAGGCCAGCGCGCGTCCCGCCGACCCGCGCGCGGTGGGCGAGGCGTTGCACGATCTCTACGTGCGATTCTGCGACGTCTATGCGCCGGCGCCTCCGCTCCGGGTGTTTCTCGAACGCCAGATCGCGCACCTCACGCGCAGCGAGCACGCCATCCCGATGGTTTTCCAGCACGGCGACCCGGGCGTTTGGAACGTCGTCGTGCGTCCCAACGGACGTGTCGTGTTCATGGACTGGGAAGCGGCCGAGGCGCGTGGCATGCCGCTGTGGGATCTCTTCTACTTCCTGCGCTCGTACGTCATGTTGAGTCGCATCAAAGGACTGCGAACGCGCAACGAGACGTTCGCCAGCCACTTTCTGGAAGACGGCGCTCTCTCCGGGTTGATCCACGAGACGACGGCGACCTACTGCGCACGCACGGGACTGCACCCGTCGCTCGTCGAGCCGCTCTTCTACACCTGCTGGATGCACCGCGCGCTCAAGGAAAGCAACCGGCTGGCGCCAGAGCGCTTGGAGCACGGGCGCTTCCTCGAGCTGCTGCAGATGTGCGTGGAGCGCTTCGCCGCGCCTGGCCTGCAGCGTCTGTTCGGCGAGCGCTCCCGCGACGCCGCATGAGCGTGCCGCGGTCTCGACGCGCAACGGATCGGAGAGGATTCTGTCGACGATGAACGCAACTCCACGCGCGGAGGCCTCCGCCGTGCCGCCACGCGACCCGAGCGGAGCGGCGCCGACCGCGATCGACTACGACCTGCACGGAATCGTCGGCGTGCGGCTGGTCGACGCCACGTCTGCCGACGCGCGTGCCGTCGACCGTCAGCTCGGCCCCATCCGCAAGCCGCTCGATCGCATGCCCGACATCACCATCCGGTTCGTCGACGCGCTGCCGATCGCGGGCACCGTCCGACTGCTGGGGCTGGACGAGGCCGGGTACACCGACGACGCGTTTCTCGTTCTGCGCGGCAAGCACAAGACGCGCGCCCGCGTGCAGATCCGCTTCGAGAAGATCGGCGGCCGCTGCGAGATCACCTGCGAGAGCGGCCTGGCCGCCGTGCCGCTTCTCATCCCCATCCTCAATCTCACCGCGCTGGCGAACGGTGCGCTGCCGCTGCACGCGTCGGCGTTCGAGTACGAGGGAACCGGGATCCTGACCACCGGATGGTCGAAGGGCGGCAAGACCGAAGCGCTGCTCACGTTCATGGCGCGCGGCGCGCGCTACATCGGCGACGAATGGGTGTACCTGGATCGCAATGCGGCCGGCGGCACACGGATGAGCGGCATTCCGGAGCCCATTCGCATGTGGGACTGGCACCTCGAGCAGCTGCCCGCGTTTCGTGGCAGGGTGAAGCACGCCGACCGCGTGCGCCTGCGCTTCCTGCGCTCCGTGCTGGCGACGTCCGCGTGGATGTCGAACGCGCCCGGAGCGTCGTTGCCCCACGCGCGCGTGCTGCGTCGCCTGCAGCCGTTGCTCAAGCGTCAAACCCATGTCGACATGCACCCGGAGAAGCTCTTCGGGCCCATCGGCTCGGCTTCCGGCACGCTGGACAAGATCTTCTTCGTCGGCAGCCACGAGTCCCCCGCCGTCACCGTGCAGCCCATCGGTCCGGACGAGATCGCTCGGCGCATGGTCTACTCGCTCCAGTTCGAGCGCCTGCCGTTCCTGTCGTGGTACTACACGTTCTGCTTCGCCTTCCCCCATCTGCGCAACGAGCTCCTCGATGAGGCCGAGTCGCTGCAGCGTCAGCGGCTGCTCGATCTTCTCGGCTCGACCGAAGCCCATCGGCTCGATCATCCGTATCCGGTCGCGTTCGACGCGCTCTTCGACGCCATCCGCTCGCGCCTGTAGTCGCGCTCCATAGCGTCTCCTGCCCACGACATTCTGAGCGGTTTCCGGGGATCCCGCGGCGCCGCGCGTGTAGACTCCTGAAGCGCCGAAGAATTGGACTCGAAATCGAGGGAGGCGTCTCATGTCCGGCGCTTCGAAATCCGTCGTGTCGGCGGTCGCGCGCTTCACAGCGCTCTGCATCGCCTTCGTTGCAGCGTCCGTGTCCGCGGAGGTGTTCGTCGAAGGCGACCTGCCGCGCCAAGCAGCCCTGGGGTTCGTGGCGCGCGCCGTCGACGACGGCATCGAGGTGCGTTCGGTCACACCCGGTTCGCCGGCTGCGGTCGCCGGAGTCGCGGTGGGCGATCGCATCGTCCGCGTCAACGGCACACGGTTCGATCGCACCTACGTCGGTGAGAATCTCCTCGAGAAGCTGCGCGAAGGGCAGTCGGTGACTCTGCATGTGCAGCGCGGCACCGAAACGCACACGATCGATTTCGTGCCCGAGCCCCGACCCTTCGAATCGGCCGCCGGCATCGACTCGTACTACGACGTCGTCGACCTTCCAAACGGCGTGCGTCTGCGCACGATCGTGACCAAGCCGCAGGGAACGCGCGGGCGCCTGCCGGCGATCTTCTTCCTTCAATGGGTCTCTTGCGGCTCGATCGAGTTCCGCGAGGGCAGCGGCTCGAGCCAGATCCTCGAGCGTCTGGCCCGGGAGTCGGGGCGTGCGCTGGCGCGCGTCGAGCGTACCGCGAACGGCGACTCCGAGGGTCCGGGCTGTCACGAGCTGGACTACGACACCGAGCTCGAGCACTACGTGCGCGCCTACACGACGCTGCTCTCGAGCCCGCACGTCGATCGTCGTGACGTCGTCGTCTACGGCTCAAGCCTCGGCAGCACGACGGCACCGCTTCTCGCACACGCGCTGCAAGATGCCGGAAACCGCATCGCGGGCGTCATCGTGCAGGGCGGAGGCGCGGTCACCTATTACGAGCGCATGCTGAACTTCGATCGCTGGTTCCTCGAGCGTCGTCCGGAGGACGTCGAGCCGGCGAGCATCCACGCGGAGATGCTGCGCCGCGCGCGCTTTCACCACGAGTATCTGGTGCGGGGGCGGTCGCCCGACGACGTGGCGCGTGACGATGCCGACATGGCCGCGGTGCGCGCCGACGTGCGCGGCCTCGGTGACGGGGTGCACTACGGCCGCCCGTACGCCTGGCATCAGCAGGCGGCGCGTCACAACTTTCTGGGCGCCTGGGCCGCCATCGAAGCTCCCATGCTCGTCATCTTCAACGAGTACGACCAGTTCGAGGCGCGTCACGGACATCGGCTGATCGTCGACACCGTGAATCGATTGCGTCCCGGCACGGCAACGTACGTGGAGCAGGCCGGCGTCGGCCACTCCAACCGGCGCTATGCAAGCGTGTTGGACGCCTATGCAGGGCGCGACGGCGAGAACGTTGCCGGGACCACCGCGCAGGTGATGCTCGACTGGCTGGGCAGCATCGGAACGGCGGCGCGCTAGCGGAACGCGCCGGCGAGAAGACGTGCAACCGGCGCGGCGCGCCCGTCGTACTCGAGGCATCCCCGTCCGAGGTTCATCGGCAAAGGGATCTGGGGTCAGTAACGCGACAGCAGATAGTTGATGCCGATCATCATCACTTGCTCCCACGCCTTCTCGACCTCGGGTGTGAAGTGCGGGTCGCACACGCGCACGGTGTCCAGGAGACTATCGAGCCAATAGTCGTAGAGCTCCGAGCCGATGCCGAGGTGCGCGCGGCTGTGGCGCACGGCGAGCTCCTCGAGATACCCCGACGGTCCCTTCTCCTCGTCCTGAGCTGCCAGCAGCATCATGTGCAGCGAGGCGCGCAAGGCGCGCTTCTGGCGCACGAAGTCCGTGTTCGCGAACTTCTCGCGCACCTTGGGAGATGTCGCCAGGAAGCGCTTGTAGAAGTAGTCGACGAAGCCCGGCGCTGCGCTGCATCGCTGCAAGCTGGCCTCGAACGTATTCAGTGCCGCCTGATCCATCCTCGCCCCCTTGATCGCGCGTCTTCCGAGGTGGTGCTTGCTTCCGAGCTGGTGCTCGCTCCCGCGGTTGCCGTTCGTTGCCGAAGCCTACCGCCGCCAGGCCTGCGCTCGCACCCCTTGCGGGAAGCTCGTGCGTGGGTCGCGCGTTGACAAGCGGGAGTCTACCCGAAAATCGCGCAGGCTGGGATCGGCGCGTTTCGTTTTGCGCAGCTCACGCGGCGCGCGCCGGCCTCGGCTCGACCCCGGCAGGGCGCGCGGCTCCCTTCGATGCCTCGCGCGGCGCGCCGCTTCCTCGCCCAGACATCCGGTGTGGAAAATGCAGAATCCCCTGCGTTCCAACAACCGGTGCAGATCAACGGCTCTTCGCGGAACGACCGTGAGTCCGTCGCCCGTGCGACGTGACCCGGGCGACGTCCGTCCGCGCTCATGGAGGGGCACATCTTCCGCCCGCCCTGCGGTTTCGCGACGCGAAGACGTGGTGCGGAGGCTATGGGTGTGCGTACTGTCTATTCCATTACATGCGTGTTTTTGTTCGTCATCGCGTTTGTCGGATGCGACTTCATCGTCGCGGAAGGCGAGGGGGCGCCCGGGGATCCTCCAACGGCGCCACCGGAGGACACCGTTCCGCCCGGCGGCG
>JBFJHN010000297.1:0-4723 GCA_041613275.1 Candidatus Krumholzibacteriia bacterium
ACGACCTCGCGGCGCGCGGCGGTGAAGCCGCCCGTGGCGCCGCCCAGCGCCTTGCCCAGCGTCGAGGTGACGATGTCGACGCGTCCGGACACGCCGCAGTGCTCGGGCGTGCCGCGGCCGGTCTTGCCGACGAAGCCAGTGGCGTGCGAGTCGTCCACCATGACCATGGCATCGTGGCGCTCGGCCAGGTCGCAGATGTCGGCAAGCGGTGCGATGTTGCCGTCCATGCTGAAGACGCCATCCGTGGCGATCAAACGCCTGCGGCATGACGAGGCTTCCCTCAGCTTGCTCTCGAGATCGTTCATGTCGGCGTTGGCGTAGCGGAAGCGCTGCGCCTTGCACAGGCGGATGCCGTCGATGATGCTGGCGTGGTTCAGCGCGTCGGAGATGACCGCGTCCTCGGGTCCCAGCAGCGTCTCGAACAAGCCGCCGTTGGCGTCGAAGCACGACGTGTACAGAATGGCGTCTTCCATGCCGAGGAAGCGCGCGATGCGTGACTCGAGCTCCTTGTGCTGGTCCTGAGTACCGCAGATGAAGCGCACCGACGACAGCCCGTAGCCGTGCGTGTCGAGCGCGCGCCGCGCGGCGGCGACGATCTGGGGATGGTTGGCCAGACCCAGGTAGTTGTTGGCGCAGAAGTTGAGAACCTCGCGCCCCTTGACCTCGATGGCCGCTCCCTGCGGCGACTCGAGCACGCGCTCGTCCTTGTAGAGGCCCGCCTCGCGAATCTCGTCCAGCGTTTCGCGCAGACCGTCCTGCACCGAGCCGTACATGGGCTTCCCCTCTCACGTCTTGCGGATGGCCGCGCCGGAGCGTTAGAGCGACGCGAAGCGCAGCAGGATCTTGGGGTGTTCGCGCATCATGCGCTCGAACGTCTCCGGGTCGAAGTCGCGGATGTCGAGGATGGTGTCGCCGCCGTTCTGCAGCACCAGATCCAGGATCTTCGCCTGGATGCCGTTGTCCCGATCCTCGAGCAAGCGCTGCGTGAACGCCCAGGTGCGGAACAGCTCGCGCCCGATGATCGTGTACAGCGTCAAACCCTTGAGGATCATGGTCTCGTAGTTCTGGATCTCGAAGTTTCCGGAGTGCAGGCCGAACAACACCACCTCGCCGCCGCGCCGCGTGGCCGCCAGCGCGTTGTTCACCGAGCTGTTGAAGCCGGACATCTCCATGGAGACGTCGAGCCCGATGCCCTCGGTCTCGCGCTTCAAGGATTCGACCAGCTCGGGATCGGCGCTCGGGTCGGAGACGTCGCGCGGCGTGACCGGCAGCACGACGTCGGCGCCGGCCTTTTGAGCCAGCTCGCGGCGTTCGGCCGAGGGCTCGATGCCGAGCACGCGCGTGGCGCCCAGCGACTTGGCGATCATCGCCGCGAACAAGCCGATGGTGCCGCAGCCGAAGATGCCCACCGTCTTGCCGCGCAGGTCGACGCGCGTGCAGGCGTGCACCGCGTTGCCGAAAGGCTCCTGGATGGCGGCCACCTCGAGCGCGATGCGCTCCGTGTTCGTCGGCCACAGCACGCGCGCGGGCAGCTTGATGAACTCGGCGAAGCCGCCGTCCCGCGACACGCCGATGATGCGGTCGTCGCTGCAGATGTGCTTCTGCCCCAGACGGCACTGGTAGCAGCGGTCGCAGAAGATGTGCGATTCGGTCGAGACCACGTCGCCGACGCGGTAGCCGAACTCGCCTTCGACGTCCGAGCCGATCTCGGCGATGCGGCCGACGAGCTCGTGACCCACGATGCGTTCGTTCTGTCCTTCGGCCTCGAGCGAGCGCAGGATGGTGCCGCCCAGGCTCGAGCGCTCGTAGATGCCGCGGTCGGTGCCGCAGACGCCTGCGTACAGCACCTGCACCAGAACGTGCAGCGCATCCTGGGGTCGGCTGGCCTCGTCGAGCGTGGGGCGCGCGGCGCGCGTCTTGTGGAAGCCGCGGCTTCCATCCCAGTCGTCGGCCCGCACGACCAGGGCCCACATGCTGTCGGGAGATTCCTTGGCACTCGGATCGAGCGTCGGCGCGGTGGACTTCGACGTGGCCAAGCAGGCCTCCGGGCTTGGGGGGATTCCTGCGAGGACCATAGCCCAGGCCGACGGCTCGGATCAACGCCGCCGCCCCGCGTCTTGCATCCTTCTCCACGCGTGTTCGCGTCCACGACCGGGCGTGTCGGCGCCCGGAACCCGCGCTTCACCCGGGCGCCGCGCGCGCCTAGAATGCCAGCGCGTGACGGCGTCACGCTCTGGGTGAAGGGTGGGGATGGTGTCGCAGGCCGCGTCGAACGACGCAACGCACACGCCCGCGCGTCCGGCGCGCGGTCTGCTGGGGTCGGCGGGGCTGGTCAGCTTCGCCACCTCGCTGAGCCGCCTCGGGGGCTTGGCGCGCGAGCAGCTCTTCGCGGCGCTTCTCGGTGCCGGCTTCTACAGCGACGCGTTCGTCGTCGCCTTTCGCATTCCGAACCTGCTGCGCGACCTGCTCGCCGAAGGCGCCCTGTCGACGGCTTTCGTCCCCACGTTCACCCAGGAGCTCGTGCAGCGCGGCAAGCAGCAGGCTTTCGCGCTGGGAAACCTCGTTCTGACCACGCTGCTCGTGGTCACCGGCATCATCGTGCTCGGCGGCTGGACCTTCGCCGACCCGATCGTGCGTGTGATCGCGCCGGGATTCGCCGACACCGCGGGCAAGGTCGAGCTGACGACGACGCTGACGCGCATCCTCTTTCCGTTCCTGCCGCTCGTGGCGCTCGCCGCCGTGCTCATGGGCATGCTGAACGCGCAACAACGCTTCTTCGTGCCGGCGCTTGCGCCCGCGATGTTCAACCTGGCCGCCATCATCGTCGGCGTCGTGCTTCTGGTTGCCGACTTCGAGGCGCGCACTGTCGTCGTGACCTGGACCGCCGCCGTTCTCCTGGGCGGCCTGCTGCAGCTAGCGATCCAGGTGCCGCCGCTCGTCCGCGCCGGCTGGCGTTTCGCGCTGCGCTTCCGGCCGCGCTTCGACGACCCGGCGCTGCGCCAGATCCTGCGCCTCATGGGACCCGCCGTGGTGGGCCTGTCGGCCACGCAGGTCAACATCCTGGTGAACAACATCCTGGCCAGTCAGCTCGAGCAGGGCAGCCCGTCGTGGATCAACTACGCCTTTCGTCTGATGCAGCTTCCCATCGGCGTGTTCGGTGTTGCCGTCGCGACGGTGAACCTCGCCGCGGTCAGCCGCCATGCCGCCGATCGCGACATGCACGGCTTTCGCGACACGCTGGCGGGATCGCTCAAGCTGGTGGTGTTCTTGACGCTGCCGGCAACGGCAGGCCTGGTGGCGCTGCGTCAGCCCATCGTCGACCTGCTGTACCAGCACGGTCGCTTCACGTCCTACGACACGCAGCAAACGGCCGCGGTGCTCTCGATGTACGCCGTGGGGCTCGTGGCATACGCCGCGGTGAAGGTCATGGCGCCTGCGTACTACGCGTTGCAGTCGCCACGCGTGCCGTTGATCGCGAGCGTCGCAGCGGTCGTCTGCAACATCGCCACCAGCTTGGCGCTCTATCGCCGCATGGGAGCTCCGGGGTTGGCGCTGGGGACTTCGGTCGGGGCATGGGTCAACATCACGGTTCTCTACGTCGCGTTTGCGCGCCGTCACGGCGGATTGGGCGAAGCCGCACTGGCTGCACAGCTCCTGCGCGTGGGCGCCGCGTCCGCGGCAATGGGAGCGTTGTGTCACGTCCTCGCACGCCAGCTCGCGTCACGCCTCGGCCAGGACTCGGTGGGCGCCGATCTTCTGGTGACGCTGCCGCCCGTCGTCGTGGGCGTCGTCCTCTACGCCGGGCTGGCCGCGCTGCTTCGCATCCCCGAGTTCTCCACCGCGCGCAATCTCCTCATGCGACGCCTGGGACGCGGCCGTCGCTGATCCGTGCCACGGCACGGGTCCGATCGGCGTCCGTCCGAACTCAGGGCAGAAGATCCGTGGCGTTGGCCTGGAAGAACCAGCGGTTGTGGCGCGACGAAGGGTGCTCGGAGACGATCTTGCGCGATTCGAGGGCGCGCAGCGTTTCGAGCGTGACGTCCGGCGACCACTCCAAGACGCGCGCGATCTCGTGACAGCCCTCGACCAGAACGTTGCGCAGGTAGCGCGTGGCGATGCGCTGGCGCGCCGTCGCCGGTCGCACGGCCAGCGCCTTCTCGAGCACCGCGCCGCAGCTGCGCGTCACGAGATCGTAGCCCCCGCACGTCGTCCCCGAGGCGTCCGCGCACACCACTTCGCAGATGCGAAAGCGACGCACCGCTTCGTCGAGCGCGCGCTGCAAGCGCTTGCGACCGGGATCGCTCCGGAGCTGCAGGCGCTCCGCGAGCTGCACCGCGGTCAACGGCTCGCGTGCGAGCTCGAGCTGCTCGCACACCGCGGCCGCGTCGTGGCCGAGCACCGCTCGCACCCGCGCCGGATCCCCAGCCGCGAGGTCGTCACGTCGCGGAGCGAGCGCCAAGAAGTCGCGGTGGAAAACGGACGAGGCCAGCGTGGCGCTTCCCTCGAGCACCGCGGCCGCGTGCAAGCGCCCCGCCCCCATGCACTCCAAGCGCCACGACTCGAGCTGCGCCGTGCGCGCGTCGAAGCTGCGCCCCAGCAAGGGGCGACCCACGACGGCTTCGAGCGCGCTGGGAAAGTGCAGGCCGCGCTGCGGTCGTGTGAGCACGTAGCCACGCTGATGGATGAAGCGCACGAGCGCGTCCGCCGACTCGAGCGCGTTGGA
>JBFJHN010000298.1:0-4716 GCA_041613275.1 Candidatus Krumholzibacteriia bacterium
CCCGGACGTCGCCGGCACGAACGAGAAAGCGTGAGCCCGTGACGGTGCCCGCGCCGCCGTGGAACGAGAGGTGGATCGACATGCTCAGTTCTCCGCTGCTGGGTTCGCGGGATGCGTCATCGCGACACGCACGATGGCTGCGCCCAGAACACGCCCCGCGCGTACGCGTGGGCTGCGCCCCGTGCGCGTCGCGCTCGGCCAGATTGCACCGCGTCTCGGTGACGTGGGCGCCAACCTCGACACGCACCTCGACCTCATCGAACGCGCTCGGCGCGAGCGTGCCAACGTCGTGCTCTTCCCCGAGCTTTCGCTCACCGGTTACCAGCTGCGTGACCTGGTTCCCGATGTTGCTCTGGACGGCAATGCGGCCGAGCTGCGGCGCCTGGTCGAGGCCAGCCGCGGTCTTGCGGTGGGCTTCGGCTTCGTCGAGGAAACCGCCGATCACCGTTTCTTCAACAGCTTCGCCTACTGCGAGGAAGGCGTGCTCACCCACGTGCACCGCAAGGTCTACCTGCCGACGTACGGCTTGTTCGAGGAGGGCCGCCTGTACGCGGCCGGCGAGCACATTCGCGCCTTCGACACGCGGCTGGGACGCCTGGGGGCGCTGGTGTGCGAGGATCTCTGGCATCCCTCGGTGATGTACGTCCTGTCGCTCGACGGCGCCGAGATCGTCATTGCCGCGTCGGCCAGCCCGTTGCGCGGCGCCGACGTGGGCGAAGAGCACTCGAACATCGACGTGTGGTCGACGGCGCTCAAAATGTACAGCCAGCTTTTCGGCTGCTTCATGGTCTTGGTGAATCGCGTCGGCTTTGAAGATGGTCTGAACTTCTGGGGTGGGTCGCGGGTCATCGCGCCGGGAGGACGGACATCGTTCGAGGCTCCGCTGCTCGACGCGGGTCTTTTCACCTGCGAGATCGACCGGCACGAGGTGCGGCGTCACCGCGTGAGCGACCCGACGCTGCGCAGCGAGCGCCTGGACGTCACGCTGGCCGAGCTCGAGCGCATCCAACGCGAGCGCCGCAATCGACACGCGGGTCCCGGTGGCACGCATGGCATGGGGTCGTCAACGTGAGTCCCCGTACCCACAAGCCCGCCTCCACCAACGGCGGCGCCGGCGCGCACGAGGACATGGTGACGCGCCTGCGCGCCGGCTACCGCCAGCGACCCCTCGACACCGACCTGCTGCGTCGCGTGCTCGTGGCCTTCGCGCGTGACGAGGTGCACAAGGTGGGGTCGAGCTGCGCCGTTCTCGGGCTGTCGGGCGGGGTCGACTCGGCCTTGGTCGCCTTCCTGGCCGCGGAGGCCCTGGGTGCGCAGAACGTCTGCGGCATCCTCATGCCGTATCGCACCTCCAGCCCCGAGAGTGTCGCCGACGCCGAGCTCGTCGTGCGCGAAACCGGAATCCGCTCGCTGCGCGTCGAGATCACCGAGCAGATCGACGCGTACTTTGCCGCTCATCCGGACGCGTCTGCGGTGCGGCGTGGCAACAAGATGGCGCGCGAGCGCATGAGCATCCTGTACGACCACTCGGCGCAGCAGGGTGCGCTGGTGCTCGGCACCAGCAACAAGACCGAGCTGTTCTTGGGCTACGGCACCGTGCACGGCGATCTCGCATCCGCCATCAACCCGATCGGCGATCTCTACAAGACGCAGGTCTGGGCGCTGTCGCGGGCCATGGGCGTGCCGCAGCGCATCATCGACAAGAAGCCGACGGCCGATCTTTGGGCCGGCCAAACCGACGAGGCCGAGCTGGGCTTCAGCTACGCCGACGTCGACGAGCTGCTGCACTTCATGATCGAACGGCGCTATCGCCACGACGAGCTGTTGCAGCTGGGATTCGACGCGAAGTTCGTCACCACGGTCGAGGAACGGGTGACGCGTTCGCAGTACAAGCGCCGGATGCCGCTCATCGCCAAGATCTCGGGGCGCAGCATCACGCACGATTTCCGCTATCCACGCGATTGGAAGCGCTAGCGGATCGCATCGACCCTGATCGCTCGCGCGTGCACGAGATGGTGTGGGGGGCGTGAAGGTTGGCGCCGCCGGGCCGGGTGTTCGATACGGTGTCCTTCTGATCGACCCGGACGGCGCACAGGTTGGAGGCGCGTGTGGCGGCCGCGCCCACGGCAGCGGCAGCGACACCGACCCTCAGCAAGCAAGGTTCTTTCCACTTCGTGGGCGCGGAACGTCGTGGCATGCTGGGACGCCTTGCGGCGGTACGTGCAACGTTGTCTCCGGTCCGGCGGTGGGCCTTTCGCGAAGTTCAACCCATGGTCGCGTCGGGCGTGAAGCGCTCGACCGCGCTGAGGGAGAGAGGGGAAGGTCGTGGAGAAAGTCGCCTGGCAGGAACGTGCGCGCGCGCTCTTGGCGCCCATCGTCACCATCCTCGAGGACCGCGGCGTCACCCCGACGCAGATCACGCTCTTCGGCCTGGGGATGCACGTGCTCTCCGCGGTCATCATTGGCGCGGGTCAGGCTCTGGTCGGCGGCCTGGTCCTGCTCCTCGCCGCGGTGTGCGACGGCATGGACGGCATGCTCGCCCGGCGCACGGGTCGCGTCACCCGCTTCGGTGCGTTTCTCGACTCGACCGTCGACCGTATCGACGAGACGGTGATCATGGCCGGCATCGCCTGCTACTTCCTGGTGGCCGGCGGGATCGCCAACCAGGTGTGGGCAGTCGTGGTGGTCGTTGCGCTGGGCGGGTCGCTGATCACGAGCTATGCGCGCGCGCGCGCAGAAGGCCTCGGGCTCGAGTGCAAGGTCGGCGCGTTCGAGCGCCCGGAGCGCGTCGTGGTCACGGTGGCGGGGCTTCTCTTCGGCCACGTGACGCTGGTCATCGCGGTGCTCGTGCTGACCGTGCTCTCCTGGTACACGGTGTACCAGCGCGTGAGACACGTGCACGGGCTAGTGGGCGATCAACCGCTGGAACCGTCCGACGCCACCTTCGAAGAAACGCCCGCCCGGCTCGAAGAGCGCGCCGAGTCCAGCCCCAGGCCCGACGTCCCGCCCGAGATCTCGCCCGACGCGCGCCCGGGCGGTGAGCCGCGCACCGACCCGCCCGTTTGACGGCACCCACCGTTTCTTCGCATCTTTGTACAGGAGTTGTCTCCACCCTGAGGCATCAGGCCCCGTGGCGCGGATCTCCTTGGAGCCGGCGTGGACTCCACGCGCGACGGCTCTGAAGCAAGCGTCGTACGCCGTTCGGACGACGCGCAGAACACGAAATCGACTCGATTCGGGTTGCGTGTTTGAAAGGGTGGGAGCGGACGCTATAATGACGGTGGACGGGCCCTCCGGGTGCCTCGCGGCACGCGCCCGACGCCCCCCTCGCCTGTCGTTGCATCACTCGTGCTTGGAACATTCCTTGCCAGGATCGCGTTAGCCATAAGATGTGACGCCCCGTCTCGCAGCTCCGTCACCCAAGCCCGATGGCCGCACATGCCGGAGGGGTCAGCAACCCGCGGGAGGTACTCCCCTTGATCGCACGGAACCGTTGGATCACAGGTCTTCTCGCTGGCGTTCTCGTCCTATGGCTCTCCAACGGGCTGCGGGCAGACAGCCGGCGCGCGCCGGATCATGCCAAGGTGATGGAGAGTCTCGAACTGTTCACGCGCGTCTTCGAGAAAATCAACACGTACTACGTGGACGAGGACGTGGATCCGGAGGAGCTGATCCAGCGTGCGATCGACGGCATGCTGCAGGGGCTGGACCCGCACAGCCAGTTCCTCGACACGCGCCAGTACGACGACTTGATGACCTCGACGCAGGGCTCGTTCGGCGGGCTCGGCATCGAGATCTCCGTGCGCGACAAGTACCCCACCGTGGTGGCGCCCATCGAGGGCACGCCGGCCTACAACCAGGGCGTTCAGGGTGGCGACAAGATCATCGAGATCGAGGGTGAGGACACCTACGGCTGGGCCATTTCGCAGGCCATCGCCAAGCTGCGCGGCCCCAAGGGCACGGAAGTCCAGTTCAAGGTCAAGCGCGAGGGTATGGCCAAGCCCGTCGATTTCTCCGTGGTGCGCGACATCATCGAGATCGAAAGCGTGCGCTACGCCTTCAAGATCGGCGACATCGGCTACGTGCGCGCGATCAACTTCGCGCAGGACACGTCCGACGAGCTCGAGGCGCGTCTGAAGGAGCTCGAGGCCGAAGGCATCAAGGGACTCATTCTGGACCTGCGGTACAACCCGGGCGGGCTGCTGCGCGCCGCGCGTGACGTCTCGCAGCTGTTCCTCGACTCTGGCAAGAAGATCGTGTTCACGCGCGGACGCACGCCGCGCCAGAACGCCGACTACTACTCGACGCAGCCCAAGTCCAAGGTCTTTGGCGAGGGCTATCCCGTCGTCGTGCTGATCAACGAGGGTAGCGCCAGCGCTTCGGAAATCGTCGCCGGCGCGCTGCAGGACTGGGACGCGGCGCTGATCGTCGGCGAGCCGTCGTTCGGCAAGGGCTCGGTGCAGACGGTGTATCCGTTGTCCGAGACCGAGGCGCTGAAGCTGACCACGGCGAAGTACTACACGCCGAGCGGGCGCTGCATCCACAACGACGAGCGTGAGGATCACGAGGAGGAAGGCGTCGAGGAAGAGGTGGCCACCGAGGCCGATCGTATCAACCAGATGCGTGCGCGCCGCGAGTCGCCCAATCCCGACGAGACCTTCCGCACCGTCGGTGGGCGTGAGGTCTTCGGTGGTGGCGGCATCGTTCCCGACATCA
>JBFJHN010000299.1:0-4704 GCA_041613275.1 Candidatus Krumholzibacteriia bacterium
CGGTCGTGTCGATGCGCCGGATGCGCTGTTGCGCTTCTTTGCGAACGACCGCCGCAGCACGCCGCTGGATGATCGAATGCTGCTTTTGGCGTGCGTCTGCAAGCTTGGCCTCGAGCTCCGCGATGTCACTATGATACTGCTGAATCATGCCCTTGGTCTGCTCGACCGATTCGACGAGCGCAGCCACGCGCTGGGCGTAGCGCCGTTTCTCGGCCAGGGCCGCACGCGCCAGGTCGTCGCGCTCCTTCTTCACGGCCAGCTTGGCCTTCTCGTTCCACTCCTTCTCGAACGTCTGCGCCTCGGCCAAGGCGCGCTCGAGCTTCTTCTGTTGCGCCATCTCGCCGGCGCAGCTCGACTTCACCTCGATCAGGGTGTCTTCCATCTCCTGAATCATCAGTCGGACCATCTTCTCGGGGTCCTCGGCGCGATCCAGGATCGAGTTCAGATTGGCGCTCACGATGTCTTTGAATCGGCTGAAAATGCCCATGGCTCACCTCGTTTCGGAGTAGGGTGCACCCACTGCCATCGCAGCAAGCGAGCCAGGACCGGAATACGCTCCAAACGATTGTCAAACAGACATTTAAGACGACGGTTGGCGCCAGGTGCCGCGCTGTCTCTTGGCCTCATCAACCAACTCGAGGCAACTCGAACCACAAAGCGGCGTAGTACCTGATATGGGAGACGTGATTTCCAGCGAGCATGTTGCGTTGGGCGAGTCGGAAGAGTTCCTCAACCTGCAGGAGCAGATCCGCCGTGCGGCCGTCGTCGATCGATCCGTGATCCTGATCGGCGAGCGCGGAACCGGCAAGGAGCTGGCTGCGGCGCGTCTGCATCTCCTCTCTGCGCGCTGGAACAAGCCCTACGTCACGCTCAACTGCGCTTCTCTCTCACCCAACCTGATCGAGTCGGAGCTCTTCGGTCACGAGTCCGGCGCGTTCACCGGTGCCACCCGTCGACGCGAGGGTCGTTTCGAGCTTGCTCACACCGGCTCGCTGTTTCTCGACGAGGTCGCCGACATTCCGCTGCCGGCGCAGGAGAAGATCCTGCGCGTCGTCGAGTACGGACGCTTCGAACGTGTCGGCAGCAGCGCCACGATCGAAAGCGACGTGCGCCTGATCGCCGCGACGAACAAGGACCCGCGCGCGCTGGCCGACGCGGGGCGCTTCCGGCGCGATCTTCTCGATCGTTTGTCCTTCGACGTGATCACGCTTCCTCCGCTGCGTGCGCGCCAGGGCGACGTGCTCCTCCTGGCACGTCACTTTGCTCGGCGCATGGCCGCCGAGCTGGAGCTCGAGGAGCCGCCGCGTTTCTCGCCGCGTACCGAGCGCACGCTGTTGGAACATGACTGGCCAGGAAATGTGCGTGAGCTCAAGAACGCGGTGGAGCGCAGCGTCTGTCGCGCAGAAAGCGTCGTCATCGAAGACATCCATTTGGATCCGTTCGCCTCGCCGTACACGCTGCGAACCTCGGCGCGCGGCGCGGCGGTCGTGGAAGCCACCGAGCCCGCCGCCGGTCACTTGGAAAGCGCCCCGCGAGCGAGCGGCGAACCCGTCAAGCCCAGGGAGCGCCAACGCGCGGCTCACCGGGGCAGCGCGCGGAGCGACCGTGACGCCGCGGCACTTCCCGGCAGTGCTGCGCCGTTTCCGCACGACCTCGCAGACTTGCCGCTTCAGGAGGCGCTGGACGAGTTCCGGATCCGCATGATGCAGCGCGCGCTGCGAGAAGCGCGTTACAATCAGCGCCTCGCCGCGCGACGACTCGGACTCACCTACAATCAGTTCCGCGGCTACTACCGCAAGCATGCCGAACGTTTCCAAACGGCGTGAACGCCGGAGAACGCGCTCGGCATGATCCCGTGCGGACATTCGTCGCGGGGATCAGCGTTGCACCGTGTTGAGCGAACGACGAAGCGCGAGGCACTCCTCGTCTGCCTGATGGGCCTCTCGGAGAAAACGCAACGTTGTGCTGTCCAACGTTCCGGAGTTCTCGAGCGTCTCGCTCATGGCGGCGACGCTTTCGTCGTGCCCCATGGGCAGCAACAGCTTCGAAACGAAGCTTGACAGGAAGTATGGATCGCGCGTTCGACTCAGCTCGGGCAGCGCGGCGAGAATGCGCCGCAGCGCGGCGCGCTGCAGCTCGGTTTGGTTGGCGGGAAACAGGGACTCCATCACGAAGCGTTGGCGTGCGAGGCCGAGACGGCTCCCGTCGTCGAGCAGCTCGTCGATCCAACGGCGCTTGACGTCCGGATCGGGCTGCGCCGCGTCCGCTGCAAGAGCCATCTTTTGACCCAAATCCGAGCCGTCACGCTGCTTTTCGTCCGCGATCCTACGTGCAGCATCCGGGTCGCCCTTGGCACTCAACGCCAGCACGATCTTCCATCGCAGATCCTGCGACATGGCCAGAGCCGGGATGGACACGTTCCCACGCAGCAATCCGCGCAGCCGGGACAGGTTGGCTTCCCCGTGCGCAGCAACGACGTACAGATCGAACCACAGGCGAACCTTGTCCGGGTCAGTCTCCTCTTGGGCCCGATCCCAGCTGAGCTTCATGACGGAGGTCCGGACGCGCTGCAACGCCTCTGCGGAATCGGGCGTCAAACGCTCCAGGGTGTGCACGACGTTTTCGATGCTTCGGGTGAGCTGGGCGAGCACGCGCAAGTTGTCCTCGCCCTCCGCCGCCGCGCTCGCAAGCGTCGCGTACTCCTCGAGCGCGAAGTCGCCCTTTCGTGTCATGTCGAAGAGCGATTGCACGAACATGGACCGCGATAACGGATCCTCGACGTCATCCAGACGATCGCGTACCACGGCCACCGCGGCGTCGTCCAAGGCCACTCGCGCGAACGTCCAGTCCGCGTGGTTGGGAAACACCAGTGCCGGACAGGCTTGACTCCTTGCGGCGTCGACGACGGTCGCATTTCCGTCCAGGGAAACATCGAAAGTCTCGGCCAACGTCAACCGGCCACCTCGACCCCGGATGTAGAGCGCGACGTCCACCCGATGCGGCCGAAGAGGAGTTTCGCGCTGATGGCCGCGTTGCTCCACCACCAGTCGTGTGATACCGCTGCCATCGCATTCGAAACGCGTGTGCAAGACATTGAAGCCCGGTTCGTAGAGCCACACACGTGCCCAAGGTTCGAGATCCCGGCCGGAGGCCTGCGACAGCGCATCGACGAAGTCGTCCAGCTCCGTGTTGCCGTAGGCGTGCTGCGCCAAGTAGCGTGCCACACCGTTGCGGAAGTTCTCCTCGCCCACGAAATGCGCCAGCTGCTTCAGAACCGACGACCCCTTCTGATACGTGATGGCATCGAACACCGAGAAGAAGTCGGCTGTGCTGCGCACCGGAACCTCGATGGGATGCGTCGTCACGTACGCGTCGCGGACGTAGGCGCGTTGCTTGTTGTCGACGTAGAACTCGTGCCACGCGTCGGTGAACTCCGTGGCCGCAACCAGGGCAAAGTGCGCCATCAAGGTTGCAAAGCTCTCGTTCAGCCAAAGCCCGTTCCACCAGCTCTTGGTGACGAGGTTGCCAAACCACATGTGCGCCATTTCGTGCAGGATGACTCCGGCGCGGCTCTCGCGCTCGAAGCGGTCGCTGGGCTTGCGTTGCACGAAGCGCTCGGAGAACGTGACCGCCCCCACGTTCTCCATGGCGCCGATTGCGAAGTCCGGGACGATCAGCTGGTCGTATTTCGCAAACGGGTACGGTAAATCGAAGTATTCCCCGAAGTACGTCAGGCCGCGACGCGTCACGTCGAACCATTCTTGCACCGCCACGTACGGCGCCAGGGACTGACGGCTGAACAAACGAATGGGCACGTCGCCGGCGCGCTCCTCCCACACCTGGTACGGCCCCGCATGGATGGAGAACACGTACGTCGAAATCTTCGGTGTGGTGCCGAAGTTCCACGTGCGTGCGGCGCCGTCGGCCATGGCCACGTGTCCCGGCTGCATGGACACCGCCGTCCACGTGCGAGGCACTCGCACGCTCAGGTCGAACGTCGCCTTGAGGTTGGGCTGGTCGAAGCAAGGAAAAACCCGGTTGGCGTAGTAGGGCCACAGATAGGTATACAGATAGGTCTTGCCGTCTTCAGGATCGACGAAACGGTGCAGGCCGGTGCCGTCACGGCCGTAGGACTGCGCGAAGCGCACGCGGATTTCGTTGCGTCCCGTGCGCAACATCGCTTCGGGAATCTCGATGAAATACCCGTTGTAGGGCAGCTTCACCGACGCGCCGTTCACCCACGTCTCGATCAACGATCCACCGGAGAAGTCGAGCGTGAGCGGTGAGCCTGGCGCGCGCACCTCGAAGTCGAGGATCGCCGTTCCCGGGAACGTGTCCGTGCGAGCGGCGTCCACGAAGTCGAAGCTCAGCCGGTAGCGCACGTTCGCCACGCGCGATTCACGCGCCTCGGCGTGAGCGTGGGTCAGCGCATCTTCGGCGGCACGTTGCGGCGCGCTCGCGACGAACACGGGCTGCGTCATCGCGAGCGTGACCGCAAGCGCAGATGCGATCGCGCGTGCCGCGGATCGTGGCTTGCCCACCCCACGTCCGAGCATCCGGACCACGCTGGGAACCCATGAGATCATGCCTGTACGGTAGCGGCTTTCGCCGTCGATGTCGCGCCTTCCAATCGCGCCTCCCGAGTGTGACTGGAACGGCCGGAACGAAGTCCAGGCTTTCGGGGCGGAACCGCGGAACCCTAGC
>JBFJHN010000300.1:0-4699 GCA_041613275.1 Candidatus Krumholzibacteriia bacterium
ACCGGGCGCGATGACTCGACCGAGCTCGTTCCTGCGGGCACCTACATCGTACATCTGTTGGTCGTGAATCGGCGCACGGGAAGCCGCGACGAGGCGCAGATGCCCGTCGTCGTGGCGACTCGTCTGAACCGCTAGCGGACGGGAAGAGGGGAATCCGTGCGAGTTTGGAAACAGCAGGTCCGAAGCGCCAAGCCGCACCTTGCGTCTGCGAGGGGATTCCTGTTTGCGGCCGCCCTGGGTCTGACGTGCGCGACGCCTGCTCTCGCGATCTTCGACGACCTGCCGCCCAGCCCGCGCGCGCGGGCGCTGGGCGCAGCCGTGACCTCGTTCGTCGACGACGCCTGGGCCTACTATTACAACCCCGCCATGTTGCCCCGCATGCCGTACTTCCACGCCGGAGTGTCCACAGTGCGACCGAACGGGTTGGACTTCAACCGGATGACGTCGATCGCCGTGGCCTCGCCGCTTCGCGGTCGGGCAGGCGGCGTGGCCTTCGGCTGGCGGCACTACGGCGTCGAGAACGGTGACGTCGATTTGCTGCGCGAGAACACGCTGTCCGTTGCGCACGGCTTCATGCTGTTTTCCGATGCCAGCACATCGGCGTCGTTCGGCTGGACGCTCAACCTGTATCACGCCGATTTCGCGCCCAGCGTGGGCGCGTCGGGGGACGGCTCGGACGGCGTCGACCCCGGCGGCGCGTGGACCGTGGGCCTGGACGTGGGCGGCGTCGTCAGCGTGTACGACCGCACCTTCGTCGGCTTCTTCACGCGCAATCTGAACAACCCGACGATCGGTGACGACGCCGAAGAGCTGCGCCGTCAGGTGGGCGTGGGCATTTCGTACCTGCCCTACCCCGGTGTGACGACAGCGTTCGACGTGCGCGGCGGCTTGGGCGAAGAGTTCCGCGTGCACGGCGGGTTGGAATTCGAGCTGGTGCCGGAGCTGCAGCTCCGCTTCGGCATGGAGACCGAACCCAGCCGCTTGACCGGAGGCTTCGCCGTCCATTTGCCGCGCGTGACCATCGACTACGGGTTCGGATCGGGCGGCGGCGTGCTCGACACGTCGCACCAGTTCGGAGTGCACACGCGCCTCGATCTCCTCGGGGAGGCGTCGCGGTGAACAGCGCCGTTCGGCGACCCGCTGCGTGGCGCCGTGCCGCGCGAATCACCCTCGCCATCGCGTGCGTCGGCTGCCTGGTCGGCGCGCCTTCACCTGCGTTCGCACAACCCACGTCCCAGCCGGCCAGTGGCAAGCTCGACCTCAACCGCGCCACGTTGGCAGAGATCGAAGCGCTGCCCATCCCGCGCGAGGTCGCGCGCGACATCCTCGAGTACCGGCTGTACCGCGGCTTCTTCGACTCGTTCTACGAGTTGAGCAGCGTCGAGAGCGTCACGCCAGAGATTCTGCGAACGCTGCAACCCCTCGTGGCGACGATGCCGCCCGACCGCCGCAGCGACGCCCAGGAACGCTACGACGCCAGCTTCCGGCAGGTTCAGCGCTTCCTCTCTCAGGAAGGCGCGAGCGAAGAGCTGGCGGACGAGTATCTCGATCAGCTGCGCGATCCCGTGGACGTCAATCGGTTGAACATCCACCAGCTGCAGAGCTTCCAGAACGTCTCACCCGTGGACGCCGTGGCCGTCGTGCGGGCGCGAGACAGCGCCGGGCGCATCGACAACGAACGCCAGCTGCGCGCCAGCGATGGACTGAGCTACTGGGGTTTCCGCAACATGCGCGACTACGTCGTGTACGAGCCGCCCGAGAAGCGCTACGAGCTGCACGGCGACCTCCAATTCCTCACCTTCAACACGCCATACCTGCTGGACGAAGGCGACATCCTGCGGGAGTACCTGCCCACGCAGGACATCGAGCCTGCAGATCACGACTTCGCCAACACCACCGGTTGGGGAATCCTCGGGCTCGACGGCGCCGCGCCCGCGCTGCAGACCAAGGTGCGTCTGCGCAGCAACCGCTGGAAGGCGGGCTTCCTCACCTACCGTGACGTCGGCGAAGACGACCTGGCCGAAACGGTGAAGGGTTTCGTGTCGTGGGAAAACCCGGGTGGTCGCGTCACCGAGGTGCCGGGTGTGGGACACGTCCTGCGCCAGGTCGACAAGGTCGTGGCCGGCCACTTCCGCGTGGCCTTCGGCCAGGGCCTGGTGATGGACAACACCGACTTCTTCCTGCCGCGCAAGACGGGCTACGGCTGGAACAAGCGTCCGATGAGCATCCTGGGGGATCTGTCGCGCACGCACGAGTTCGCGCTGCGTGGCGTGGCGGTCGAAGGTCACGTGGGACGGTTCCGCGGCATCGGCTTCTGGGCGCGTGACGAGAAGGACGGCGTTCTCAACCCCGACGGCACGATCAATCGCTACATCATCATGACGCCGCGTCTCGAGAACCACCAGATCCTCAACATGGGAACGCTCTCGGACACCACGGTGTTGTCGAATCCCACGCGGATCACTTTCGAGAACGGCACGTTCGGGATGCGGCGCGACGCCTTCCGCGAGACCATGCTGGGCGGTCAGCTGCAGGCCAGCCTGTGGAACGGGACGTACGTTGGGATCTCCGGATACGAGGCGCGCTACGACAAGGAGTGGAACCCCGACATCAATACGTTGGTCCCGGCGACGGTATGGGATCCCGGCGACCAACGCGTCGAGGACGGCCACCAGGATCTGCTGCAGGCGCGCGACGCCGAGCTGTTCTCGGCCTACGATTCGCGCGGCTTGGGCAAGTTCCGGCGCATCGTGGGCGCCGAGTTCCAGACCGTTTACGAGAACTTCGCCCTGCAAGGCGAGTACGGCAAGCTCGACTCCAATTCCAAGGGTGGGCTCGAGGGCCTGTTCAGCGACGCGCCCGACGCGTACATCATCAACGCGTACATTCAATACTCGGATCTGAACCTGCTGGCCGTATGGCGCGATTACGACGTGGGCTACGACAACCCCTACGCACGCGCCTTCAGCCAGGATGCCCGCTACGAGCAGACTCTGCTCGAGGATCCTTTCCGACTGCAGAACCCGCTGCTCTCGTGGCTGGCGGAGTCGACACCGCAGATGAAGGCCGAGCGCGGCCTCTACACCAGCCTGCGCTACAGGGTTTCACGCAACTTCACGATCAGTGGGTTGGACTTCGATCAATGGCAGCGCAAGGCCGACTCGCAGACGCTGCGCCGCTACACGCTACGCATGGAGTACGCGCCGATCTTCCCGCTGCGCTTCCGGGTGCGGCATCGCGTCAGCGGGCGCGGCGACGATCTGGTGAACGACGTACGGCGTTTCAGCGGCTGGGACACGCGGCTCGAAACGCGTGTACGTTTGAGCGACTTCGACGAGCTGCGACTTCTGTACAGCGTCACGAACACGAAGTTCGTTCCTCGGCCCCGCCTGTCCGGGCAGGCGCAGCCTGGTGGCCGCACGCCGCTGGGCCAGGCCGCGAGCCCGTCGCAAGCCGTGCAGGCGCTCCTGACGCACAACGTCAACGAGCGCCTGATGTTCTCGCTGAGCACCGAGATCTACGACGGCTTCCTCTACAACTTCGAGGACAACGAGTTCATCGTTCTCGACGACGTGGGCATCCGTAACTGGTTTTTGATTCGCACGCGCCTGAGCGACGCGCTCATGATGCGTTTCAAGCTGACGAACGATCGCAACCTGACGCGTCACAACGTCGACGTCCGGATCTTCGAGAACGACAACGGGATCCCGTTCGACGGTCGCGACACGCGCAGCGTGCAGACGTCGTTCCGTTTGCAGCTCGACTACACGTTCTAGACGAGCGGGTCGAGCCAACCGAGGTGGTCGAAGATGCGTTTCATGGGTTCGGTTCTTGCCGCCGCGACCGCGGTGATGCTCGCGTGGGCTTCGGTGACGGGAGCGGAGACCTTCCTCGATTCGTCGTACGGGACCCCCACGGGCTCGGCGCTCGGGCGCTCTGCAGCGATGGGTGCGACCGGGGTCGCGCTGTATCACGGCAGTCAGTCGTTGATCCACAACCCAGCGCTGTTGGCCTTGGGCGGCGGAGCGCGCGCACACGCGGACTTCCGTTTCGGCGTCTCGCACCGTTCGGAGGATCGGCTGGTCCCGCTCTTCGACAGCTTCGAGAGCTTCGTCGACGAAACCACGATCGCCACCAACCGCAACACGTATACCGACGCGCAAGGCGGCGTGGTGTGGTACGTGCCGTCGACGGTGCCCATGGGGGTGGCGGTCGGCGTCTACGAGCGCTACGACTTCGACTTCAACTACGAAGAAGAGGTGCGGCACCCGACGCCGTTCCCAGGTCCGGACCGCGACGCGCTGTTGGGCGAGAGGCGCTGGGACACCGAGGGTGTCTTGAGATCTCTATCCGTGGGGTACGGCGCGCAGGTCGTCGACCCGGTGTACATCGGTTTCTCGGTGCACCGCTACTTCGGCAGCATCGACCGGATCCGCGAGGTGGCGTTCTTCCAGACCGGGGGCTCCATCGAAGAGACGTTCCGGCGGGATCTCACCGGCTGGGGCTGGTCGGTGGGCGGCTATGGCGACGTCACCGATCACCTGGCCTTGGGCGTGGCGTTCGAGGGTGCGTTCACCGTCGACGGGGATCACAGCGTCCAGCTCGTCGACACGGGAACCACGCCGGAGACGATCGAATTCGATCAACAGGACGAAGTGCGTTACCCCGAAACGCTGCGTTTCGGTTTCCAGTATCGGCC
>JBFJHN010000301.1:0-4697 GCA_041613275.1 Candidatus Krumholzibacteriia bacterium
CCGTCGTCGCGCAGGAAGTCGGCGTCATCGGTCAGCAGATGTTCGTCGCCATCGTGTTTGCATCGATCGTCTCGTCTCTTCTGGTCGGACCCCTGTTCGTCTGGGGTCTGCGGCGGAGCGAGAAGGCGGACGTCGTGCCGTTCTTCTCTCGCAAAGGCGTCGTGCCGACGCTTCGGGCGCGCGACCGTGATGCCGCCATCTCGGAGCTGGTGCACGCAGCCCTTCGGGTCGAGCCCAAGCTGGCGGAGGATCAGGTGCTGGCCGCCGTGCGCGAACGCGAGGCCACGGTGGGCACGGCTGCAGGCCACGGGATCGCGCTGCCGCACGCGCGGCTCGACGCGCTGACGAGTTCGTTCGTCGTGTTCGGCGTGTCGCACGAAGGCATCGAGTGGGACGCCGTGGACGATCAGCCGGCGCGACTGATCTTTCTCATTCTGACCCCGACGGACGACGCCGGCTCGCAGCTGGCGATCCTCTCGCACATCAGCCGCGCGCTCGCCTCAGAGTCGGCACGTCAAGCGTTGCTCGAAAGCACGAACGCGCGAGCGCTGTGGACGAGCTTGCAGAAGCTCCTCAAGGCGGTGCCGGAAGCCGCGTAGTGACCGGGTCAGGGCACCGCGTCGAGCCAGGAACGTTCGCGGCCCCCTCGGGTACACTTTCGGAATGCATGTTGCGTCGCGGGGGGTTCCGACACCGCCCGCACACGCAATGAACGCCACGAAGGGACACGCCTTGCCGCGCCGGCTCGCACTTGGAATCGCTCTGTCCGTGGCCGCAGGCGCGTTCCTGGCGGCGCCGCTTGCAGCCGAGACCCAAGCCAGCGACGCGGATTCAGCCCGGGTGACGGACGCCAGGCGCGCCGAGTCGGCGCCCTCCAAGCCCCTTCCTCCGCGTCCCGTGGCCGCCGCTCCCACCTGAGCCGGGTGACCCGGGGAGGGCGCGCCGGTCCGGGGGACCGGCCTCGAGCATCGTTTCGTCGGATCCCTGCGTTACGTCGACTCCGACGTCGACCGCGCGCGCTGGCGGGGCACGGCAACGTATCGGGTCATCCGGTCGTTGCAGCTCGGCGTCGAGTTCAACCTGGCGGTGGAAGAATTCGGCCCGCTGGTCACGTGGTTCCTCACCACCGAGACGCACGTTCGTCCGGCGGTGTTCCTCGGCACGAGCTCCGATCGCATCGGCTCGCCGAAGGGCAAGCAGGCGTACTACATGACCGTGGCCAAGCACGCCCCGTGGCTGCCGGTCTCAGCGTACGCGGCGTTCAACTACTCCGAGTGGGACGAGAGCTTCAACGTGCCGTTCGGCGTCACGGCCTGGTGGGGCGAGCACGTGTCGGTGCAACCCATGTACGACGGAGAGGAATCGCACCTGATCGTGAACTACACTCGGGGCCGGGCCGGGGTCTCGCTTCTGTGGGTGTGGTTCGAACAGCTCGGCGTGTCCGTGTCCGCCGGCTTTTGATTGCGCGCTCATGTCGGCGAATGGCCTGACACGAGCTTCGCTCCAAGACATGATTCGAGCGACAAGAAGAAAGGGACTTCGTGATGCGTCTACGTGTTCTCGGGATCGGCCTCCTGCTCGTGTGCCTCTGCGCCGCCCCCCCGGGGGCGTGGGCCGGATCGGACGATATCCCCAAGAAGGCCGTGTGCCGGACGTGCGAGATGCGTGGCGCCTGCCATGGCGCCGAGGACGTCGTGGCGTGGCGCGAGTACGAAGGCACGCACTACTACTTTTGCTCCAAGGATTGTGCGAAAGCGTTCGACGGCTTTCCCGAAGCCTACGTGCCCCAGGCGTTGCCACGCTCCGCTCCGGCTGCCACGGTGACGCAGCTCTCGGGCGAGACGATGAAGCTCGAGAAGCTCCGCGGTCAGGTCGTGCTGCTCGACTTCTGGGCCACCTGGTGTGCCCCGTGTCTCAAGGCCATGCCGTCCCTCAACGAGCTGCACACGCGTTGGCACGAGCAAGGCTTCACGGTGTTCGGCGTTTCGATCGACGAGAAAACGGAAGACGTCCCCAAGACGGTCGAGAAGAAGAAGCTGCGCTACCCCGTTGCGCTCGACACACACGCGACGCCGGCGTGGCACACGTTCCGTGTTGCCGCGATTCCCGCGATGTTCCTCATCGATCGCGACGGCCAGATCGTCGCAGAGTGGCGCGGCGACATCGACATCGACGCGGTCGAGCGAACCGTACAACAGCATATGTCGAAGAAGTCTTCTGCGGACTGATCCGCACGCGGATCGAACCGAGCGCATTCATCCAAGACCCTGCGTGTCGACCCGCGGACGTCAATTCCCGCGTGCGGTGCGTCGCATGGGCTGCTTGCGCATGTAGGTCAACGTCCGCCACAGCCATTCGGCGGGACCGAACTGGAACCGACGCAGCCACCACGGACTCCACAGCAGCTGCAGGATCCAGATGCCGAGAATGAACCCCCACAGGTCGAAGCGCTCGACGCGCCCGAACAGCGCGAATCCGTAGCCCCAGAAGATGGCCACGCCCAGAATGCTCTGCAGCAGATAGTTGCTGAGCGCCATCCGACCCACCGCCGACAGCCGCCGACGCAAGCCTGGCAAGACACCCGACTGGCACGCCAGCATGACCACGCCGACGTAGGCCAGACTCACCAGCACGCTTCCGAAGTAGTTGTAGTGCTGGTCCGTCATGAAGCTCGCGATGAAATCGAAATCGTGGCGGCTCCACTGCCAGATGCCGACGCCGATCAGCGGCAGCCCGATCCCGAATCCCGCGATGGCCCACTTGCGATAGAAAGCCCGCGAACGCTGGGCGGTCAGCACGCCGGACTTCATCAGCCCCATGCCCAGGAGCATGAGCGCCAGGGCGCGCCAGAACAGCATGAACGGCACGGCCTCCGTGTGCATCGAGATGGACTCCTCGACGTTCGCGTGCAAAACGCCGCGCCAGTCGCCGTGCATCGTTTCGATGCTGTCGCGGATCTCCTCCGGCGTCGGAGCGAACGCGCGCCGAAGGCCATTCCACTGGTCGACCAGACCCTGGCGGCGCGGCGTCATCTCCTCGCCGGCGGCGACTTTCGCCTCGATCTCTCCGACCACGTTACGAAGCTTCGATTGCGCGAAGCCGCCGCCTCCAATGAGCAGCGCGCCGAACAACAGAACCGAGATGCCGGTGATGATGAGCGCGCGCGGCGAGCGACGGCGAAACAGATAAAGCAGGAATCCACAGAGCGCGTACGTCACCAGGATGTCGCCGTGCCAGATGAAGTACGCGTGCACGAGCCCGATCACCAGGAGCCAAAAGATGCGACGGTAGTAGATGCGCGCGAAGGGACGTCCGGCGGCCTCGGCGCGCTCGGCCATCAGAACGACGCCTGCACCGAAGAGCATCGAAAAGATGCCCATCATCTTCAACTCGAAGAACAGATGCGCAAAGACCCAGGCCGCAAAGTTCAGACCCGTCGGCCCGCCATATACCGTGGGATTGAAGTAGGCCGCGAACGGGAACGCGATCCCCGTGATGTTCATCACGAAGATCCCCAGCAGCGCGAAGCCGCGCAGCGTATCGATGGCGTCGATACGCTCTCCAGCGCGCACGGGGCCAGGACGCCCCGCCAACGCTTCCCCCCCGACCGCTGCGTCATCTCGCACGACGCTCGATTCATCCGAAGTCGCCATCATGGCATGTTAGACGAAATCGCAGTCGCGGCAGTTTCGAATTCCAGGCAGAAATACACGCCGGTCGGCTCAACAAACCGACTCTCCTCAGGCGAGAAGCTCGTCAAGGGTCCGATCCTTTGGACTCGCAGAGCCAGGAACGTGTGACCGGAAATCGAATCGCGTGGTGCGCCCATTGCTCGGCTTTCCCTCTGGACGCGGTCGCAGTGTGGAAATCCGGGCAGAGATTCACGGGAGAGCACGCATGTCGTCCGAGACCCCCAAGAAAACACCGATCCCTCCCTGGGCCTGGCCCTTCGCCATCGTCTGCTTCGCCATCCCCGTCGTTGCCATCGGTGGAGCCATCCCGACCGGCTTGGGAATCGCCGGCGGCCTGTACTGTCTGGCCGTTGCCCGAAGGCTCGAGAAAACGGAGAAGCACCGTGTGATCCACTGCGTCGCAGCCACGGCGATCTGCTGGTCGCTGTTCGCAGCCTTGGCCGTCGGCGTCGCAACGCTGCGCACGAAATCGCGAGCATCGTCATCGTCGCACGCGCAGGCCCGTGATGGGATGCCCTCGGAGCTGACGAGCGTGAGCGCCGGCGCGTCCGAGCAGGACGTCCTGGCCGACGAAGACAGCCGGCGCGAGATCTACGCCATGGCCGTGCGCATGCGGGAGCCGCTGGAGCGCGCCGAGGCCCGCAAGGTGGAGCGTCGGCGCCGAGGCCTGGACGTGGGCATCAGCGACAAGCAGATCGATCACATCGAGAGGATGCACGAGAATCATCTCGATTTCGCCACACGTTTCTACAAGATCACGCGCGAGGAACTCGACGCGGTCATCGTGGAAGGCGATCGCAAGCGCTGGCCGATGAACTGAGAACCACGCACGAAGGCGAGGTCGGAAAACCGGTTCAAGTGCAAGCTCCCACGCCGGTCAGCCCGTGTTGCGCATGCCGGCCGCGATGCCTGTCGCGGTGATGCGAAACGCCTGCACGAGTGCTTCGTCCCGTTGCTGCCGCAGCCGGCGAAGGATCTCGATCTGCAGCAGGTTGATCGGGTCGA
>JBFJHN010000302.1:0-4692 GCA_041613275.1 Candidatus Krumholzibacteriia bacterium
CGGCCTGTACTGGCATCTCGTCGACATTGTGTGGATCTTCCTGTTCCCGCTGCTCTACCTGCTGGGACGAAACACGTGAGGGGGACGCGATGTCCATCCATGTGAGCTCGGCGCGGACCTACGCGGTCATCTTCGCGGCGCTCATGCTGCTGACGCTGACGACGGTGCTGGTGGCTTTCACCGACCTCGGACCGCTCAACGACGTCGTCGCGCTCAGCATCGCGGTGACCAAGATGGTCCTCGTGGTGCTGTACTTCATGCACGCCAAGTTCAGCACGCGTCTCACCAAGCTGGTCGTCGTGAGCGCCTTCGCCTGGCTCGCCATCCTCATTGCCTTCACGCTGAGCGACTACCTGACACGCGGGTGGCTGGGCGTGGCCGGCAAGTAGCCGCTACGCCCTCCGAGCCGCGCCCGAGACTCGTCCCCGCGGCTTGCGTGTCGTCGTTCCACCAGCGGCAGCGCAGGAGCTCCATGCTGCACCACCACAGGAGCAGCAGACCGGCGGTGTGCACGCCCGCGAGCCCACTTCCCGGCCAGCGCTTGAAGGCTTCCCCCCACAGCACCGGGAAGTGCGCCGAGGACAGGAAGAATCCCACGCAGACCAGAAGCCCGTAGCGCGCCGTGCCTGGCACGCCGCGTTCGGCGGCGCGTAGGAGCGGCACCATCAAGCACGGCCAGACGAACAGCATGCTGGTCAGCGTGTGCACCCATGTGATGCGCATGACGAGCAGCAGCGCCAGCAGCAATGCGCTCAGCTCGACGAGAATATGGCTGTCGAAGCTCGGATTCGCCGCGCCGCGCGCCTCGCGTCGGCGACGCACCACGGCACGCAACGTCACGCCGATCAGGATCAGGCTCGCAAGCGAAGAGAACGCTGCGGCGACGCGCGGCGCGAACCGCAACGGTTCGATTTCGTCGTTGCCCACGAGGATGCGACCGATGAGAGCGTCGAGGCTGGTGTTGTGTGGCCAGACGTTCGGCTCGCGCAGCACGGGGAGCAGGGCGTCGAGCGCGTAGCTGCGCAGGACGCCGGCTCCCCAGTGCAGGCACGCGCACAGGACACCGATGAGGACTGCGATCAGGGCCACGAGGCCGGCTCGCCGCCCGCCCCGCCACGCCACGTAGGGGACGAGCGCCACCGGGAAGAGCTTCACCGTCGCCGCCGTGGCGCACGCGAGCGCCGCCCACGTCGTGCGCCGCGTGGCCAATCCCCAGGCCATGACGACGAAGAGTGCGTACAACGAGGCCCCCACCGACCCCGAGCGCACGTCGTTGTGCACGCTCGAGGAGTTCAACGCCGCGGGCACGAAGGCCGCGAGCAACACCCCGACCGCAGGCTTCGCACGCACGCCCAGGGACGTCGCGGATCGGACGACCAGCCGCGCCGTGCCGGCGATCGCCGCCAGAAGCAGCGCGCTTTGCAGAACCATCCACACGGAACGCGCCCGTTCGAACGACAGGCGCGCAAGAGGCTGCATCATCAGCGCGAACGCAGGCGGGTACAGAAAGGGATAGGCGTCGTGGTCGAGGCCGCGCTGCCGACCGCGCGCGGCGAGCCGCTCGGCGCGGTAGGGCGAGACGGTCGAACGCGCGAGATCTCCCGCCAGCCAGTACGAGGCGAAGTCGGTCCGAATCGGCGTGGCGCGCACCTGGGTGCCGACGGTTGCGATCAGATACTCGGAGACGGCGAGCACGACGATGACGATGCACAGCGTCCGCAGCCAGGACGACGTGCGCGCGTCGTCCCGCCGGGCGCGCGGTGCGCTGGGCCCTGGCCCGCGCGCGCGGGGTGCCGTGTCAGCGTCCGAGCGAAAGGCGCTTCTCCCGGTCTGCGTCGTCGAGCTCTCGCGCGGCGCGCTGCGTCGCCGCGTCGGTCGGGTCGGAGGGCGGTAGTCCACGAACGAGGTGGACGCGCAACACGCGATCCGAGACGCGCGTCGGAACGAACCACGCGTCGATGGGGCCCGGTCCGACGTGCACGATCTCGAATGGGGCATGGGCTTCACGCCGCCACGCCGCACCCACGTGTGTCCCGGGGGCGCGCGAGAACTGGTTCGGGTCGCCGAACACGGCGATCCAGCGCACCTCGGCGGGCACCTCGTACGTGTCCGTCACCGCTCGCGCACGACGATGGTGATAGACGAGCACGGGCTCCGGCCGCAGCGCGTCGGCGTGGATCGCGCGCAGCGCGGGCACCTCGTACGCCAGCGCGCGCTGCTCGGGCACGCTCACGAGCGCCAGACCGCGCGCCATGTCGATGTCCGTGGCGCGCAACGAGTCGGCAGACTCTCCGAGCGTTCCGGCTCGAACGCGGTCGTGAAAGAACGTGGCATCCCCCAGCAGCGCACCAGGAACACCGCGCAGGCTCGCGATCGGCACGAGGAAGAACGCCACGACGTCCAGGAGCGCGGCGGCAGCCACGATCCGCATCGACACGCGCACACGCGTGCGCCATGCAAGCGCCGCAAGAACGCAGAGCGCCGGCCACAGTCCCAGAGCGCTTCCTGGGACGCGCAGGCCGAAGAGAAGCTGCCACACGGCACCGGGTGCCAGCCACGCGATCCAGAAACCACGGCCGCGTGCATGCTCGAGCGTGTCGAGAGTCCGCGCCTTCGCAGACGACGCTGCGCGTGACGTGCCGGTGAGCGCCAGCGCGACAACGCGCAGCAGTCCCAGTCCGCACAGAAGCACCAGCGCCAAACGCTGCGCGTGCTCGAATCCGGCTGCGACGTCGCCGCCGAGCAGGGTGGTTGCCGCCGCGGCGCGCGCCAGGTTCCACGAAGCGTCGACGTAACGGCCGAGGCTTCCTGCCACGTCGGCTTGGGGCAGCAACCAGCACACGGTTCCCAGGCATCCGGCGAGCAGCGCAAAGGCGCGTTCGCGCGCCGGCATGCGCAAGCGCCACGCGGTCCACGCCGCCAGCGGCAGTGCGACGAGCGCGGCCTGCGCACGCAGCCCCACGCACAGCGCGATGAGGTAGGACTCCGCGCGCATCGAGCCATCGTTGCGTGCCAGCGCACGGACACACCAGAAGCCAGCGAGCGCAGACACCAGCGCTTCGCCGGGGAAGCTGGTCGCCGTCATCGCGTGATAGAGCACCAGCGGGCTGGCGAGGAAGGCGGCGAGCGCCGCGCGGCCGGTCGTCGCGTCACCGAGTCGTTCCGCCACCCGCGCGCACAGGAGCGCCGCCGCCACCAGCGAAGCCAGCGCGACGAGACGCAGCGCCCACAGAGGATCGTCGATCCACGCGTCGACGAAGCGTGCGGACCACACGTACAGGATGAAGCCCGGGGGCGGAGGTTGGTGCGCGCGCACGTCCTGCTGATCGACGGCCAGCACCAGGCCGATGGCGTCTTCTTCGACGAGCGTGCGCGTGCCGCCCCAAGCGCACACGAGCGCGAAGACGACACACGCAAGCATGCCGAACGATCGGCGGCGCATCAGGTGCCGATCCCGCGGACCAGCGCCGCGCGCACGGGAGAGGCGTCGGCGCCGTCCAGCCGCAGGGGCAGCGCGATGAGGACGTAGTCCCCGGGCTCGACGTGCGCGAGCACGAGCCCTTCGAGGACCGCCATGTCGTGTCGGGCGACGGCTTGGTGGCTCTCGAGCTTCTTGTCATGGAAGGGATCGATCGATGGCGTGTCGACGCCAACGAGGCGGACGCCGCACCCGGCGGCGTGCTCGACCAGCTCGGGAGACAAGCTGTTGAAGTCGCGCCCGAAGTCGTGCGGATCGGGAAACGAGCCGGTCTTGAACAATACGCGCGGACGCGTGAGCTCCACGCCGAGGTGTTCGGGACGAATGCGCAGATCACGTGCGATCTGCACCTCGACCACCTGGCAGGGACCGTAGTACAAGCCGAGGTCCCGCTCCCCGATGGGTTGGCCACCGCGCACGTAGTGGCTCGGGGCGTCCGCGTGGGCGCCGACGTGAAACGTCGTGTGCATGGCGCCCAGGGTCAGGTTGTCGCCGGCGTCGAGATGCAGGCTGACCTCGTGCCGGTACGGCACGTCGCCCGGCCAGACCCCGATGCCCTCGGAGACCACGGGTGAGATGTCGATGATCTCGCTCATGAGTCGGGCCCGCTGCTGGCGACCACCTTGAACTCGACCGCGATGGGTGTCGGCAGCGCGCGCACCTCGACCGTCGTTCGGGTGGCGGCGATGTCGGAGAAGAACTCGGCGTACACGCGGTTGAACGTTTCGAAGTCGCGCTGCATGTCGATGAGGAACACGGTCACGTCGAGAACGCGGTCCAACGACGAGCCGGCCGCCTCCAGAATGGTGCGGACGTTGTCGATGACGGCGCGCGTCTGCGCTTCGACGTCGTACTCCTGGGGGCGTCCACGCGCGTCGCGCACCGGACCGCCGGGGATGGCATCGGTGCCCGCCTGGCGCGGACCGATGCCCGAGAGATACAGCAGCTCGCCGACGCGGCGCGCGTGGGGATAGGCGCCGACAGGTTCGGGCGCACGGTCGGTGCGCACGGCGCCGGCAGGCTGGGACGGATGCAGTGCCGTGGCGAGCGCCGACGTGGAGGCGGCTTCCGTCTGCGAACCCGGGCTCGGTGCTGCGCCGCGTTCGCTGGCCTGGCGATCCAGAACGTTGCGGTCGCCCTGATACGTTTCGACATCTTCTTCGTCGAACTCGAGGTTCGACGCCGCGGCGGCCGTGGGCACCAGCCCCACGACG